>NZ_JBMKKT010000085.1:0-33336 GCF_049239625.1 Tenacibaculum sp. MEBiC06402 | reverse complement strand
ATAACTAAAAAATTAGTTTAAACTAATTTTTTAGTTATAAAATCAATTATTTACTCTGTAACAATCATAAACACTAGTCGTCATATATATAAATTGTATAAATTCTATGGATATTTTACTGACATTAGCTGGATTTGTATTTATATGTTTGGGAATTATCGGTTCTTTTTTACCTGTATTACCCGGACCAATTACAAGTTGGATAGGATTACTATTATTACATCTCACAAAAGTTATCCCTCAAAACTGGACATTTTTAGGTATTACTTTATTTATAGCTATTTTGATATTTATACTGGATTATTTTATTCCTGCTATGGGCGCAAAACGATTTGGAGGAACTAAATATGGAGCTTATGGAACTACAATTGGTTTAATCATTGGCTTACTCTCTCCTATTCCGTTTGGAATTTTAATCGGAGCATTCTCTGGAGCCTTTGTAGGCGAAATGCTATATGATGGAAAAGATACCAATAGGGCTTTAAAAGCTTCCACAGGGGCTTTCGTTGGCTTTTTAGCATCAACAACTATTAAATTTACAGTGGCAAGTATTTACTTTATTTTATTTCTGGTGAAAGTTTGGGAATACAGAATGGAATTATTCTAAATCATATGCCTCTAAAATAAAAAAGCAACCCATTTCAGGGAAGCTTTCCATTGGTTAACAAAACCTAGACGATTTCTCGCCTCACAACACAACTAATGCTGTTTTTAAAATTAAACAGCCTGCAAATATATAAACTTTTAAATTATCACCAAACATTTTTTTGTTTTTTTGTTTTATTCAATAAAAAAGAAGATTGTTTAATTCTGCAATTGATTGTATCTTTGCGCCTTTAATTTAAATCACTTAAAATAATTAATAATGCAATTATCAGAACAAGAAATTGTACGTAGAGAAAAGCTGACTAAATTACGTGAGCTTGGAATCAATCCTTATCCAGCAAATTTATATCCGTTAGATTCTAATTCTAAACAGATTAAAGAGAAATTTGAAGAAGGTAAAAAGGTGATAATTGCAGGACGTTTAATGTCAAGAAGAATTCAAGGTAAAGCTTCTTTTGCTGAATTGCAAGATAGTGAAGGTAGAATACAAGTATATTTTAATCGTGATGAAATTTGTACTGGAGAAGACAAAACTCTTTACAACGAAGTATATAAGAAACTTTTAGATATTGGAGATTTTGTAGGAATTGAGGGAGAATTATTCAAAACTCAAGTTGGTGAATCAACTGTAATGGTTAAGAACTTTACTTTATTAAGCAAGTCTTTAAAACCTCTTCCTTTACCTAAAGTAGATGCTGAAGGAAATACCTACGATGGATTTACAGATCCTGAAATGCGTTACAGGCAACGTTATGCTGATTTAGCTGTTAATCCACATGTGAAAGAGGTTTTCGTTAAAAGAACAAAATTATTTAACGCAATGCGTCAGTTCTTTAACGATGCAGGATATTTTGAAGTTGAAACTCCAATTTTACAACCAATTCCTGGTGGAGCTGCAGCAAGACCATTTATAACACACCACAACTCATTAGACATTCCATTATACATGAGAATTGCCAACGAGCTTTATTTAAAAAGATTAATTGTTGGTGGATTTGACGGTGTGTACGAATTCTCTAAGAATTTCCGTAACGAAGGAATGGACAGAACTCATAATCCTGAATTTACGGCAATGGAAATTTACGTTGCTTATAAAGATTATAACTGGATGATGGAGTTCACTGAAAAGTTACTAGAACACTGTGCTATTGCTGTAAATGGAACAACAAAAGCTACTTTTGGAGAGCATGAAGTTGATTTTAAAGCTCCGTACGCACGAGTAACAATGGCCGACTCTATTAAGCATTTTACAGGTTTCGATATTAATGGAAAATCTGAAGAAGAGTTATTCGAAGCTGCCAAAGGAATGGGAATCGAGGTTGATAAAACCATGGGTAAAGGAAAGTTAATTGATGAGATTTTCGGAGAGAAATGTGAAGGAAATTACATTCAACCAACTTTCATTACTGATTATCCAAAAGAGATGTCTCCTTTATGTAAAGAACATAGAGATAACCCTGAACTAACTGAGCGTTTTGAATTAATGGTTTGTGGTAAAGAAATTGCAAATGCATATTCAGAATTAAATGACCCAATTGACCAGAGAGAACGTTTTGAGGCTCAATTAAAATTAGCTGACCGTGGAGATGACGAAGCAATGTTTATTGATCAAGATTTCTTACGTGCTCTAGAATATGGTATGCCTCCTACATCTGGATTAGGAATTGGAATGGATCGTTTAATTATGTATTTAACCAATAATCCATCAATTCAGGAAGTATTATTCTTCCCACAAATGAAACCGGAAAGAAAAGCTCCTTCAGTTGAATTAAACGATGATGAAAAAGCTGTTTTAGCTTTATTAGAAAAAGCCGAAAAATTAGAATTAGGAGAATTAAAAACTCAATCTGGCTTGAGCAATAAAAAATGGGACAAAACAATAAAAGGATTAACAAAAAATAATCTTGCAAAAGTTTCAAAAACTGATGACGGATTATTTGTTGAGATTGTTTAGAACTTACATCTTCTAGAAAATTATATAAAGCGACCATAATGCATGGTCGCTTTTTTGTTTGTTATAATGTTAACTAAACTTTAAGTCTAATAAGTTCACTTTGAGAATCCAAAAAAAGTTATAATTTTGGCGCCCCAACCCCCTAAATAATATAGTTTGAAAACTAAATTTTTATTCCCCTTAGCATTAATTGCAATGACTATTAATGCTTATTCTCAACAAGCAGAAACTTGTGAAACTCCAACTTCAGATCCTGTTTTAGATTTAAATAGCATTACTAAATGTACAATCGAAAAGGACGAGAAAAAAAACACAAAAAAAGTATCCTTTGAGGTATCATCTCGTAAAAGAGTAAAAAGAAAAAGAGATTTAGCTACAAATGTAGTTTCAGGAGGCTATCAGCAAACAGTCTCTGATGTAAAGAAAAAAACAAACTTGATTTCGGATTTGTCAATAGAAGACGACAGCAAAAATGGAATAATTTCTTTTTATACCGTAGACCAAATTCCTTTATTTGACAAATGTGAAGATACTCCGTATTTAGAACAAGAATCATGTTTTAAAAAACAAATGTCTCATCACATTCAGGTTAACTTTCAATATCCTAAAAAAGCTTACAAAGCAGGGATACAAGGAAGAGTTATGGTAAATTTCTTAATCAATAAAGAAGGAAATACAGAAATTACAAACATACTTTACCCTTACAAGGGAGAACTTCTAAAAGAAGAAGTAGAGAGAATCATAAATAAACTTCCAAAATTTCTCCCTGGAAAGCATTTAGGAAGAACCATAGATGTTCAGTACACCCAACAAATAAAATTTAAAATTCCTGGTGTTAAAAGAACAAACATCCGTCCTAAAAAAGTGGAAGAAATTGATGTTAATAAATCATATACATTTGAAGAGCTAGAAGAAGTCCCTCTTTTTGAGGAGTGTGTTCGACAAAATGATAGTAGCTCTGATTGTTTTATTTCTGAACTACAAAAACATGTACAAGAAAACTTTGCTTATCCTGTTGATGCAATTAACAACGATATTGAAGGAACTGTAAATATAATTTTCGTTATTAGCAATAAGGGAAGAATAATAAATATTAGAACTAAAGGCCCTGATGACGCGAAAATATTGGAGGTGGCAGCTGAAAGACTGATTAGAAAACTTCCTAAATTTCAACCTGCATTAAAAGATGATATTCCAGTAAACACCATCTATCAATTCCCTATTACTTTTAAATTGAATTAATAGATAACAACATAATTACAGAGAAAAGAACGATCGAGTAGTCAATCGTTCTTTTTTTATTCATAAGAATAAACTGGTTCAATTCTCGACCTACAAAATTAGTATTGAATTTAAGGGTAACAAACTCAATACTTTCAAACAATTAATAAAATAATTGCTAAAAGAAAATACTACGTGAGTGTATGGATAAAGTGTTCCGCTATTTACCAACACATATATTAATATGTGTGATTGTTGGAATAGGCATTCAGATTAAATTATCATTATGGAAATTCGGTTTTTATAAACTATTTATTTTATTAGGTTCCTTAATATTAATAACAATAGTTCTTCACCTGTTCGTAAAAAAACATTTGTTTATAATTTCATCTTCAGCTTGTTATATTTTGTTAGGTTTTTCAGTAACCTATATATCATCTTCTAAAAATTACAATCATTATTACAGAAATCATTTAGATTCACATTCGCTACTTACCATAAAAATAGTGGAAGAATTAAAATCTAATGCTTACAATTATCGATACATAGGAAATGTTTTAAAAGTAAATAAGCAGGAAGTCTTTGGAAAAGTTATACTAAACATTAATAAAAATTTAGATATTCAAGAGTTAGTAGTTGGAAATTGTCTTATTACTAAATCAGAATTAAAGGAAATACAACCTCCCAAAAACCCGAACAGCTTTAACTATAAGCGTTATTTACAGCTCAGAGATATTGAAGCGCAGTTATTCCTAAATAAAAATGAATTCAAAATTACATCAAACTCAGTCTATAATTTAACCGCGAGTTTATATGAACTAAAAAAAAATATTCAATTCCTATTACAAAAAAATTTTTCTCATGATGTTTATTCAATTATTAATTCGTTGCTCTTAGGTGAACGAAAAAGTGCTTCAAAAGAGTTAATTAACAGCTACGCCAATGCTGGAGCGATTCACATATTAGCCATTTCTGGATTACATATTGGAATATTAGTGATTATTTTAAATACTATTTTCTCTCCTCTACTCTATTTAAAACATGGTAAATCAATAAAACTAATACTACTAATTTCTTTTTTATGGGCTTTTGCCATGTTTACTGGTCTATCAGCATCAGTTGTAAGAGCAGTAACTATGTTCTCTTTTATGATACTAGGAAATTCAATTAAACACAAACAACCAATAGAGCATTCATTGATTAGCTCTATGTTACTTTTATTACTTATTAAACCACAATTTCTTTTTGATGTAGGATTTCAACTAAGCTACTTAGCTGTATTCAGCATAGTAAAACTTCAACCCTTATTTTTAAAGCTATGGACTCCAGAAAATCTCATTTTAAACAAAATTTGGAAATTATCAACCGTATCTGTAGCAGCTCAGTTTGGAGTTTTACCATTGAGTTTGTATTATTTCCATCAATTCCCTACGCTATTTATTATTTCTAATCTTTTTATTATTCCTTGGTTAGGCATCATTCTGTCTTTTGGAATTGTTATCATACTATTAGGTTCATTTAATTTCTTACCTAAATACGTAGTGGAAATTTATGAACTTATGATTCGATTTATGAACTCCATAGTTAATTGGATCTCACATCAAGAAGAGTTTATTATTGGCAACATATTCATATCAAAAATTGAAATGATTATTTGGTATATTTTAATGATTCTAATTTTCGTTTTATTAAGAAGAATTTCTTCAAAGAAAATACTACTATTTCTAGCAGCTATAATACTCTTTCAATGCTACTATATAAACATTGATTATCATAATTACAATAAAAAAGAACTTGTAGTTTTTCATAAGAGCAAAAAATCAATTTTTGGAATTAGAGAACATGGTTCAATTAAACTTTATTCAGATTTAACCAAAAGTCAACTAGAAAAAGATTACAATTTATCTAACTATACGTTCAATGAAAAAGTAACTATTGAAAAAGATAACACGACCAACAGAATTGGTGTTCTTGGAAATCAATTAATTCTGAGCATTGATAGTTTAGGAGTTTATCCTAAGAACTTTAAAAAGAGAGCAATTATTCTATTAAAATATTCTCCTAAACTGAACTTAAACCGACTTATTAAAACTCTAGAACCAACAATAATAATAGCAGATGGATCTAATTATAAAAGCTATATAAATCGCTGGCAAAAGACATGTGACAAACAAAAAACGCCATTTCACTCAACTCAGCAAAATGGCGCATATATTTTAAAATATTAAATTTCTATAACGAACTTTTAAAATTCTTTTCGAAATCTTTCCATGGTGTATTCTTGTACGCGTCTCCACTAAAATAAGCTAATATTTTTTCAAAACGCTCCTTAACTAAATAACCAGGAACTGCCTGAATCAGTTGTTCTTTAGAATCAAAAAATGCAGTTGAAGGATAACTCAATTTACCGTTTAAAATAGCTGCCGCCAATTCATGATATTTACTTCTACCCTTTTGAACAAACTTAAACGTTCTTCCTTTAAATGTAATATCTTCTTTTCCTTCTCCATCCATCTTAACTGCATAATAATTATCGTTAATATACTTTATAATAACCTCATTTTTATAGGTAGTAGCATCCATTCTTTTACACCATCCGCACCAATCAGTATATAAATCAATCATAATAGGCTTTGGGTTCTTTTTATTTAATTCTAAAGCCTCTTCAAATGATAACCAATTAACTTCTTGTGCTTGCACTGAAATTGTAGAAAGAACAACAACAGCTAATAATACTAATTTTCTCATAATACATCTGTCTCAATAAGTATTCCAAATTTACAAAAAAACCTATCAAATTTTACTTTGATAGGTTGTAATATATTCTTAAAGTAAAAGTTATTACTTTACTCCGTGCATTAATCTTTTCATCAAAGGACTCATTCCAGCGATAATTAATCCAGCAACAATTGGAATTGCCGTAAAAATTAAGAAGAACCCAGAAATAGAATATGCCTTTTCAATTTCCTCAATGTAACTTCCTACAGTTCCAGCTAATTTATTACCCATTGCTATAAATAAATAATAAACACCAAACATTAATCCTATCCATTTAGCAGGCACTAATTTACTGATGTAAGAAAGACTTACTGGTGAAATACATAATTCACCCATAGTATGGAATAAATAAGCAGCTATTAACCAAAACATACTTACCTTAACAATAGGTTCTCCAGCAACTATTCCTTGAGACCCCATCGCTAAAAACCCAAAACCTAGCCCTAATAAAAGTAAACCTAAACCATACTTCATAGTTCCAGATAAATTATACTTACTCTCCCACCATTTCGAAAAGAATGGTGCTAGAGTTATTATGAATAATGAATTTAAAATACCAAACCAAGTAGCAGGTACTTCTACACTTTCCTTAGCAAAATCAACGCTTATCTTCCAACCTACTATACCCCATATTACAATAAAACTTATGGATAATATTATATTACCAATTGCAAATTTTGCAAAAGTTTTCTTAAATAGAAGATACAATACATAAGTTATAATCCCCAAAGGCAATATTGTTAGTAAAGCATCTACATATTTAAATACAGTCCCATAAATTCCTGATAAATTTCTTTGCGTATACTCTTCAGCAAAAATCGTCATCGATCCTCCGGCTTGCTCAAAGGCCGCCCAAAAGAATACCGTAAAAATACAGAAAACACCTACGGCTATCATTCTATCAAACACAACTTTTGATGATACTTCTTCTTCAGACTTCTCGACAAAATCTTGATCTCCATCTTTACCAATTTCTTCCAAATTTAACTCTTTCAATTTCTTTGGTGGTAATCCTATATCTCCGAAGATATTCTGTGTAAAATAAAATTGTAGCATTCCAATAAACATGAAAATTCCAGCTAAACCGAATCCCCATGACCAAGAATAATTTTCACCTATATAACCACATAGCATAATTCCTAAAAAAGCACCAGCATTAACTCCCATGTAGAAAATAGAATAAGCTCCATCCTTTTTCTCTTCATGGTTTTTATACATGTAAGAAACAATAGATGTCATATTCGGCTTAAACAATCCATTACCAACCATTAAACAACCAATTCCTATATAAAAAAACAGCGGTGTTTCAACAGCCATAGCCGCATGACCTAAGGTCATAATTAATGCTCCAATTATAACTGCCCAACGATACCCTAATAATTTATCCGCGATTAAACCACCAAATACAGGAGTTAAATAAACACCCATGGTATACGTACCATAAAGTGATAAAGCATCTGCTTTTGCCCATCCGAAACCTCCATCGGTAACAGAGCTAATTAAAAATAAAACAAACAGCGCACGCATTCCGTAATAGGAAAAACGCTCCCACATTTCTGTAAAAAACAGCACAAACAAACCCGCTGGATGTCCTAATACTGTATCCTTAAAAAGGTTATCGATATCTTGATTCTTCATATATAAAACTTAGTTATTTAAATTTAGTGTACTTTACCCATTAACTTTTTCATAAGTGGAGATGTTATTAAAACAAGAACTCCTGCTCCTATTGCATATTTAGCTATCAATCCAAATCCATCAGTATATAAAGCTAAAGTTTGTAATCCGCCAATATTGCTATCTGTACTTTCAACAGCTAACTCCTTTGATATGAATCCTACAATTTGAAAAGCATAAGTTGAAGACAAGAACCAAATTCCCATCATAAAAGCAATTATTCTTTTGGGAGATAAGTCTGTAATTTTTGACAAACCTACTGGTGACATAAAAAGCTCACCAATAGACAAAACAAAATACATTGCCAATAAATAGAAAAACGGAACCATTCCTTCTTCATTAGCAGCTCCTTTACTTAATGATAAAATGTAAAAACTAATACCTGCTAATAATAATCCCATTCCAAACTTGTAAGGTGTTCTTGGGTTTAATTTTTTCTTTGAAAGATATGTCCAAAGTAAAGAAACAGGGATTGATAATAAAATAATTACTAGAGAGTTTAATGAGTTTGTTTGACTAGCATTCATTATACCATCCAAGGCAACGTTTCTATCTGCAAATAAAGTAATAACACTTCCTGATAATTCATGGAATCCCCAAAAAATAGTCATGAAGAAGGTTATCAAAACAGCCATAAACAATTTCTTCCTTTCTTCTACTGTTGCTCCCATCATAATTTTACCTAGATACAATAAAACAATAACTCCGACCACTTTAAAAAGTACATTGACAATATTTTGATCGCCTAGAAAAGTTTCTCCACTTCCTATTGACTTATACTCTGCTAATAAATAGGCAATCAATGGGGCTGATAAAAAAGCTAAGATAGGCACAAGAGTTTTCTGCGGTAATCCCAACACCTTCTTATTGTATACCTCTTCACTAGGAGGTAAACCTTTATCTCCAAAAACATTTTTCTTAATCCCGCTCCAAAAGAATATTAATCCTAATAACATTCCAAATCCTGCTAGACCAAAACCATAATGCCAACCATATTCTTTTCCTAACCATCCGCACAATAATGGAGCTATAAACCCTCCAATATTAATTCCCATATAAAAAATAGTAAAACCAGAATCTTTTCTTCGGTCACCATCTTCATACAATGACCCAACGAAGGTAGAGATATTAGGTTTAAAAAATCCATTACCCACTACTATAAAAGCGAGAGCCAAAAAGAAAGCTATATCGTTTTCAATAGCTAAAACAAAATGACCTAAAGCCATTAAAATACCACCAAGAAATATTGATTGCCTCATTCCCAAAATCTTATCGGAAATCCTTCCTCCTACAACTGTAGAAGCATAAACTAAGGAACCATAAGAAGCATAAACCGCTGCTGCTGCAACATCTCTTTCTGCCAATGCCTTAAAAATTTCATTAACCATATACAAGGTTAATAGAGCTCTCATTCCATAGAAAGAAAACCTTTCCCAAAGCTCAGCAAAAAATAGATAAAACAATCCCGAAGGATGTCCTAGAATATCTTTTTGAGAATTATTCATAATTTCAGTAGTTGTTTGTTGTTATTAGTTTTTCAGATTTTCAAGTACGAAATTGGTTAGTTTCGTAAACAAGTGTAATCTTGTGTTTTTTCCTTTGTAAATTCCATGTGCTCTATCAGGATAAATGAATAAATCAAACTGCTTGTTGTTTTCAACTAAAGCATTTACCATTCTCATTGTGTTTTGCACATGAACATTATCATCACCAGAACCATGAACTAAAAGGTATTTACCTTTTAATTTATCAGCATGCGTAATTGGTGAGTTTTCGTCATATCCTGAGGCATTTTCTTGTGGAGTTGTCATGTAACGTTCTGTATAAACAGTATCATAAAAACGCCATGAAGTTACAGGAGCAACTGCTATTGCCATTGAAAACACATCGTTTCCTTTTAGAATACAATTCGTACTCATAAAACCACCATAAGACCAACCCCAAATTCCAATTTTACTTGCATCAATATAAGGTTCTGTTGAGAAAAATTTAGCTGCTGCTATTTGATCTTCAACCTCGTATTTACCTAATTCTTTCTGAGTTACTTTCTTAAAATCTCTTCCTTTTAATCCTGTACCTCTTCCGTCAACACATGCAATAACTATTCCTTTTTGTGCTAACATTTGATGCCAGTAATCGTTACTTGAGTTCCAACGGTTTGCTACCTGCTGAGAACCAGGACCTGAATATTGGAACATTAGTAATGGATATTTTTTATTTGGATCGAAATCTACAGGTTTAATAACCCACATGTTTAAATCATTACCATTAATATTATAAGTAAAGAATTCTTTCTTACTCATTTTATAACCTCCAACTTTAACTTGAAGTTCAAGGTTATCTTTTAATGTTTTTATTTTAGTTCCTTTACCATCATACAATGTATAAGTTGGAACCTGAGTTGCAGAAGAGTGAGAATTGATAAAATACTTCATATTTTTACTAAATGAAGCATTACTTTGCCCAGTTTTTGGAGTTAACAATTTCTTTCCAGAACCATCAATACCAATAGAGTAAACTCCTCTATTAATTGATCCATTTTCAACTGATTGATAAAATATTTTATTTGTTTTTTTATCTAAACCATAATATTTAGTTACCTCCCAGTTACCTTTAGTAATTTGATTTTTTAAAGCACCAGTTTTATCATAATGGTAGATATGATTGTAACCATCTTTTTCACTAGTCCAAATAAAGCTATTATCATCTAAGAATGTTAGGTTGTCTTGAACATCAACATAAGCTGAATCTTTTTCATTTAATACAACTTTTGATGTATTTGTTTTAGCATCATAGAAATATAAATTTAAATCGTTTTGGTGACGATTTAATGCTGTTACCGATAAAACAGTTGGTTCTTTTGTCCATTGAATACGAGGAATGTATTCATAATTAGAAAGCTCAATTCTTTTGACACTTTTATCAGAAAAAGTAAATAGGTTCAATGTTACTTTTGCATTTTTTTCTCCAGCTTTAGGATACTTAAATGTATTCATAGAAGGATATAATTCATTTCCTGTTACATTCATTGAAAATTGTGCAACATCACTTTCATCGAAACGTAAAAAAGCAACATAGTTACTATCCGCACTCCAATCGAAAGCTCTTACAAAAGCAAATTCCTCCTCGTAAACCCAATCTGTAGTACCATTAATAATAGAATTGAACTTACCATCTGTCGTAACTTTCACCTCTCTATTTCCTTCTAGATCTCGTACATAAAGGTTGTTCTCTTTCGCGTAAGCTACTTTTTTACTATCAGGTGAAAAGGTTGGTTCTTGAATATCGTTCCCTAATAAGGTTAACTCTTTAGTCTTTACATCATACACATAAAAAGTCCCTTTTGAAGAATGACGATATACCTTTTTAAAATCAGTTCCTAATAATAATTTTGTTTCGTCATTATTAAAGGAATATGACGTAAAAGAAGCAAGATTATATAAGTCCTTACTATCTACAATAGTTTCAACTTTTAATTGGGTAGCGTAACTGTACTTATCTACAGATGAACTTCCTGTTTCTTGATTAAAGTTTAATACGGAATAAAAATCTCCATTCATGGAGTTTAGTGCATTCATGCGATCAGCAGAAAATGCTCCTGACCAAATTTCCTCTAAAGTTATTTCTTTCTTTCCTTGTGAAGTGATTGTAATACTATTTCCTATGAATAATACTACTAGTATTGCTAATAAGCGTGATTTTCCCATCAAAAAAATTGATTTATTTGATAATTTGATAAAACGACTGCCAAGTTTACGAAAAAATAATAAACTTTACAGTAATTTAACAGAAAACTCCTTTATATAAATGTGTTTTCTTTGAAAGATTTATCTTTGTTTTTTCTAAAACAAGATGAATGTCGAAGATTATTTCTGGTTTTTCAAAACTAAGTAAAGAAGAAAAAATTGATTGGTTAGCTGAAAACTATTTCAACAGTCAACCTGAAATCATTCAAACTATAAAACAATACTGGAATGTTGATGATAAATTACAACAACTCCATGACGATTTCATAGAAAACACTATTTCAAACTTTTACATGCCTTATGGTATTGCTCCAAACTTTCTAATTAATGGGAAAGAATATGTTATTCCTATGGTTGTTGAGGAAAGTTCAGTTGTTGCTGCCGCCTCAAAAGTTGCTAAATATTGGAGTACTCGAGGTGGATTTAAAACTGAGGTGATTTCGACAACGAAGATTGGTCAAGTTCATTTTATGTATTCAGGAGATAAGAAAGATCTGCAAAACTATTTCCAACTGAATAAAACCGAACTTTATGCTGCTACCGCATCTATCACCAAAAACATGGAAAAACGTGGTGGTGGTATTTTAGACATTGAGCTTGTAGACAAAACAGCTAAATTACAAGACTATTATCAGCTTCATGTAACTTTTGAAACAAAAGACAGCATGGGAGCTAATTTTATTAATTCTTGTTTAGAAGCCATTGCTAAAAGATTCCGAAATGACGACATTGAAATCGTCATGAGTATTCTTTCGAATTATGTACCAGAATGTTTGGTTCGTGCTGAGGTGAGTTGTCCAATTAAAGATTTAGGTGGTGAAAATCCAGAAAAGTTTGCCTATAAATTTGAACAAGCTGTTAAAATCGCAGAAATAGAACCTTACAGAGCAGTGACTCACAACAAAGGAATTATGAACGGAATTGATGCTGTTGTTCTGGCTACTGGAAATGATTTTAGAGCTATTGAATCCGGTGCACATGCTTATGCTGCTAGAAATGGAGAATATACTAGTTTAACGCATTGCGAAGTGAAAAATGGAATTTTCAGATTTTGGATTGAAATTCCTTTGGCTTTAGGAACTGTAGGAGGTTTAACTGCTTTACATCCTATGGCAAAACTGTCACTAGACATGATGCAAAAACCTTCTGCTAGAACTTTAATGCAGATTATTGCAGCAGCTGGTTTAGCTCAAAATTTTGCAGCTTTAAGAGCATTAACCACAAAAGGTATTCAACATGGACATATGAAAATGCACTTGATGAATATTTTGAATCAGCATAATGCAACTAAAAGTGAAAAAGAAGAAGTTGTTGCTTATTTTGAAAATAGAACTGTTTCTCACAGTGCTGTAGTTGAAAAAATCAATTCGCTAAGAAAACCTAAAATTAATAGGGTCGACTTTTCAAATGAAAATGAAGTAAGAAACAAACTTCAATCTTTAACAATAGATTCTAAACCTATTTTCGGGAATATGAATGCACAACAAATGATTGAACATTTAAGCGCTGTTACACAAATTCCGAATGGAAATTGGAAAGTAGATATTTTCGTAGATGATGAAAAAGCGGCAAGAAGAAAACCTTTTTTAGATACCGACAATGAATTACAACCAGGGTTTAAACCCTCATTTCTATCAGAAAATCCGACACCTTTAAAGTTTAACTCAATTGATGAGGCAATTGAAGATCTAATAAATCAAGTAAAACTCTTCTTTGAAATTTTTGAAAAAGAACCTTCAAGAACAATTACACATCCTTTCTTCGGAGATTTAGATTTTGAGTATTGGAAAAAGTTTCAAGTGAAGCATTTTACACATCATTTTAAACAGTTTGGATTGGTAAAATAAATAATGGTGGCTGAGCGGAGTCGAAGCTATTTATATAAAACCTTGGTGATTTTTTCCATATTTAATCAAATAAAAAATGAAAAAAGGATATTTATATATTTTAGAATGTTGTGATGGAAGTTTTTATACTGGTAGCACTTTAGATATAGAAGTAAGATTAAAAGAACATCAGGAAGGAAATGGCGCTATTTACGCTAAAAAAAGATTGCCAGTGAAATTGGTTTATTTAGAAAAGTTCACCAGTATTGAAAAAGCATTTCATAAAGAAAAACAAATACAAGGCTGGAGTAGAAAAAAGAAATTAGCTATAATTGAACAAAATTTTGATTTACTCCCTAAATTAGCTGAATGTAAAAATGAGTCTCACTTTAATAATAAATAACAATATAGCTTCGACTCCGCTCAGCCACCTATTAAAAGCAATAGTATAAAATTGAAAAAGTTCTACTCAAACGGAAAATTACTACTCACTGGGGAATATGTTGTTTTAGATGGAGCGACCTCATTGGCAGTTCCTACTAAATACGGACAAGATTTAATAATTCAACCTATTGAAGAACCAATTTTGGTTTGGGGAAGTTTTACCAATGAAGGAAATTGTTGGTTTGAAGCACAATTCAGCTTACCGAAACTTCGATTAACCTCAGCTTCTTTCAATTCCGAAAAAGAAGGTAGTTCTGAAACTATTGCAGAAACTTTACAAACAATTTTACAAGAAGCTAGAAAACTGAACCCCGATTTCTTGCAAACGAAAAAAGGTTTTATTGTAAAAACGAATTTGACATTTCCACAAGATTGGGGACTAGGAAGTTCCTCTACCTTAATTAATAACATTGCTACATGGGCAAATGTTAATCCGTTTGACTTATTATGGAATGCATTTTCTGGAAGTGGTTATGATATTGCTTGTGCTAAATATAACTCTCCTATTTTCTATACATGTAAAGATAGTAAACCTATTATTTCAGAAGTTAACTTCTCTCCTACTTTCAAAGACAATTTATTTTTTGTCTACTTAAATCAAAAACAAAACAGTAGAGAAGGAATTAAAAGATACCGAGAAAAGAAACAGCATATAGAAAGCGAGATAAATAGAATTTCAGAAATATCTAAAGAAATGATTTCCACCAACTCTTTATCAGAATTTGAACTTCTTATAGCTGAACATGAATCCATTATTTCGTCTATTATTGAGCTACCAAAAGTAAAAGATCTATTATTCTCAGATTACTTTGGACAAGTAAAAAGTTTAGGAGCCTGGGGAGGCGACTTCATTTTAGCAACAGGAAATCAAGACACACCGAACTATTTTAAACAGAAAGGATTTACAACTGTAATTCCTTACAAAGACATGATTTTATGAGTAAAATTGTAATTATCGGTGGCGGTGCCGCAGGATTTTTTACAGCAATTAATGCGAAGGAATTGAATCCTGATTTAGACATTACAATTCTTGAAAAAGGAAAAGATGTTTTACAAAAAGTTAAGATTTCTGGTGGCGGAAGATGTAATGTAACTCATGCTTGCTTTGAACCCAAAGAACTAACAAAATTTTATCCGCGAGGACAAAAAGAACTTCTAGGACCATTTCATCAGTTTATGACTGGTGATACTTTTGAATGGTTTGAAAATAAAGGAGTTCCTTTAAAAATTGAAAGCGATAATAGAGTTTTCCCAGAAGCAAATACTTCTCAAGCAATTATTGATTGTTTCCAAAAAGAAATTAATCGTTTAAACATTAAAGTTCTTACCAGTAAAGGTGTTACAACTTTTTATAAAGAAGGTGAAAAGTGGATTGTTAAAACTAAAGAAGAAGAGTTTGTTGCAGACAAACTAGTTATTGCAGCTGGAAGTAGTAAAAAGATTTGGGATATTTCAAAAGAATTAAATCATTCTATTATTCCAACTGTTCCATCTTTATTTACATTCAACATAAAAGATGATCGAATTAAAGATTTAGGTGGAGTTTCCGTACCGAATGCTCGGGTAAAAATTAATGGAACAAAATTAGAAAACTATGGTCCTTTATTAATTACTCATTGGGGAATGAGCGGCCCGGCAGTTTTAAAACTTTCTGCTTTTGGCGCAAGAATTTTAGCTGATAAAAACTACAAATACAGTGTTAGTATTAATTGGCTCTCGAAATCAGAAGAACAAATCTCAGAAGAACTTCAAGAACTAAAAAATAAAAACTCACGTAAACAAATCGGATTAAAATCTCCTTTTCAAGAAATTCCAAGACGTTTATGGGAAAGATTAATTATTGCTAGTAAAATTCGATTACAACAAAATTGGGCAGACACCAACAAAACTCAATTATTAGCTTTAGCTGAACAACTGACAAAAGCTACTTTTAATGCAGATGGAAAATCTACTTTTAAGGAAGAATTTGTAACAGCTGGAGGAATTGATTTAAAAGAAATTAATTTCAAACGTTTTGAAAGCAAGATTCATAAGAATTTGTTTTATGTCGGTGAAATCCTAAATATTGATGCAGTTACTGGTGGATTTAACTTTCAGAATGCTTGGACAGGAGGTTGGATTTGCGCTAACGCAATTGCAGAGTAAAGAGTAAAGAGTAAAGAGTAAAGAGTAAAGAAAATTACTAATTTTTATAATCTTCTTTACCCCTTTAAAATAAAATCTAACTTTAGACTTTAGACTTTAGACTTTAGACTTTAGACTTTAGACTGAATACTAAAAATCACTCTTCTTCATCAGATTCGTAACCATTAAATATCATGGTGTAACCATACTCTTTAGCTTCGTCATAAAATTCACGGTTTTCTTTGTCTAATTCCGTCTCATCATCAATTTCAAAAAATTCATCATCAACCGATTCAACTTTCCATCCTTCTTCTTCTGTGTAATATTTTGCCAACTGAATTGCCCCTTCGGCATCAGCATAGTCTATATAAACACTTACGAAAGCCCCTACAACTTTATCATAATATTCCGTTCCTTTTTTAGGCTTTGCGTGTAAATTAATTAAATACATAATTGTTAATTTTAGTTTGTTAATAACTCATAACCGTACCGTAGTAAAGCAATTGATATGTTTTGACATCTAACAATAAATAATTTAAAGACATCATAATTCCGTAGTTTGATTTATCATAAAACAATTGTTCGAAATAAGAAATTTGATTTCCGTCGTGATCATAATACTCGCCATTAGTTTTGAAATGATCCTCATAAAAATTTTCTAATTGCGACAGTTTATGAACATTCACTCTAACAGATATTGTGTACAAGCTATCAATTTTTACCTTCAACTGACGTCCAGCTCGAGTTAAATTTCCGTTACTTTTAAATAAAATATTCTTGTAATAATCTTCATCTAATAGATCATACAACACTCGTTCAGAATTAACTTCCTTTTGAGTTTTTATAATAAATTTAGATAAGTTATTTGACAATCTATTAAGTTCAGCTATTCGAACTCTAGTTTTTTGAAACATTAATGGTTTTTCATCCGCTTGCTTTTCAAAAAAAGCGGTTCTACCTTCTATAATATCATCACTCACACGAATTGATTTCACTACAGATTTATGAGCACTATACGTTGAAAAGTTATGCTGGGCAAAACCAGCTAAAGAGACAAATATTAAAAGTAAAACTACTCTGCTGGACATATTATTTTGTTTCAATATAATACAAAATACAATATTTTAATTTAAATAAACCTTTTTGTATTTCGCAAAAGTTAAAATAAGACAAAACTAATCTGCTAATTCTCCTCTATGTGGCTTCAACGCATCTCTAAATATTTTCATTTTGGACTCATCTACAGTAATAAAAGCAATGGTAAACATTTCATTTAACTGAGTAAAATCCACGTCATGATAACTAAGGTTTTCTAGCTGAGCAAACTCTTTAAGGTGAACACAATGATGCTTTGCAGTTTCGAATGCATCGGGACCTTTAAAATCCCAAATTAATTTTATCTTTCGTTCCATAGCACAAAAATACCCAATTCATTCTTGAATTGGGTAAACATAATATACTTTGACAGTAAGTTATTTTTTCTTTACCGCTAATCCTATTATAAACAATCTTCCCACTAAAAAAGCAAACATTCCAAACGAAGGAGATAGTAATCCGATTTTTAAACCTCCTGCAAGCATTGGTGTTGCAATATTTTTACTAGCATCCGACATTGCATCAAAAGCACCGATTAAACCTATCATCATTCCTAAGAATCCCCAAACCAAAGCAAATAAACTAATATGACTTAACAACTCTTTAAGTTTACCTTGCTCATCTTCTTTTTTCAAAGCCATCACTCCAAGACCGATACAGGTTAAAAGCATTAAAAAAATTGGATACATAAAAATTGGACCTCCTTCATTCATTCTTTTGAAAAGTTCTCCTAAAATTAAAAAGTTCATAGTATTGTGTTTTTAAAATTAATATGCTCCAAAAGTATGAGCGACACACGACTGATTATTTTCATTTCGATGAATGACAAATCTAATTATAAACTCGACATGTTTAATGAGAGTTTTGGTAAATACGTCGAAACCCTATGTTTTTCTGAATTTCGTCGCAACTATTATTATATTGATGTAAAAAATATAATATTGCACCAGTGAAATTTGCAAAAAAATATTTTAAAGAGTTTGTCAGTATAATTGTTCATCTATTATTCTGGATTGGTGTGTATTTCTTTTTCACGTATTATCTTGGGTACGGAAGTACAAACACTGCTTATATAAATAGGTTTGCCTTTTACTTAATGCCAATAACCATGGCTTTAGGATACTTTTTTTTCTATTTCTTAATTCCGAAATATCTTCTTGTTAAAAAACATTTTCAATTTGGAGTATATTCTATTTATACATTCATCATATCCTTCTTTTTTATTGCGCTTTCCATATTCTACGGAATGGTATTGTCACATAAATTAGTCATTGAAGAGACGAATCCTTTAACTAAAACCGTCCCATACATTATTTTTGGAGTTTACTTTGTTACACTTTTAGTAATCGTATTAGGTTTATTAATAAACAACTATAAGGCATCCTTAAAAAGTGAAGATTTAAAAAATAAATTTTTGGCTACTCAACTTCAATTAAAAGAGCAAGAGTTGAAATATCTTAAAATGCAAATTCATCCACATTTTCTATTCAACACCCTTAATACATTATATGGATTCGCCCTTAAAAAATCTGAAAAAACACCTGAAGTAATTTTAAAACTCTCCGGTTTATTAGATTATATTTTATATCAAGTAAACAAACCACTTGTTTTACTAGAAGATGAAATTCAACATATTAAAAACTATATTACCTTAGAAAAAATACGATTTAGCAATCAACTTGATATCGAATTTAATCATTCTAAGAACCAAAATAACTTAATGATCCCTCCAATGCTTTTGCTTCCTTTTGTTGAAAATGCATTCAAACATGGAACAAGAGTAAATGGAGTTTTATCCATTTCTTTAAGCATTGAAGTAAAGAACAACTATTTATTCTTTACATGTAAAAACTCTACAAAACCTAAAGAACTCGAGAATAAAGGCATAGGTTTAACAAACATAAAAGAACGCTTAGAAAAACTATTTGAAGATGACTATATCTTAACAATATCCGAAGAAACCAATCAATTTTCATCCTTTCTAAAAATCCCTATTCAAAATGATTGAAACTTATAAATGTGTTGTTGTTGATGATGAACCTATAGCAAGAGAAATTATAGAGAGCTTCATTAATAAAACTCCCAATCTAAAATTAATTGGTAGTTTTCCGGATGCAGTTGAAGCTCTTAATTTTCAACAAAAAGAAGAAGTTGATATTTACTTTTTAGATATAAATATGCCCGATATTAATGGATTAAGCCTAGCAAAGATCATTAATAAAAAAGCACACATAATTTTCACAACCGCTTACAGAGATTATGCTATTGATGGATTTAACTTGAATGTTATTGATTATTTATTAAAACCAATAGCTTTTGATAGATTTTTGCAAGCAATAGAAAAAATACCGAAGAAAGCAACTTCCATAAAGGACACATTAAACTACGAAGTAAAGAGTGATTTTTTATTTATTCGGTCGGATCGAAAAATGATAAAAGTATCTTTTAACGACATCCTATATATTGAAAGTTTGAGTGATTATATTAAAATTCACCTTGAAAATCAAGTATTAGTAACACGGGAAACTATTAGTAATATTTACGTAAAACTTCCTACCCATAGGTTTCTAAGAATTCATCGGTCTTACGTTATTTCTATCGATAAAATTCAGTCTTACACAAATGAATTTATTGAAGTTTCGAATAAGGCGTTACCTATTAGCAGAAGTTATAAGGAAACTGTACTTCAAAAATTAGCGGAAATGTAAGCTAAGCTCTATCTTAGCAAAAAATTTGGATTTTGAATAATACAGACTTTACTTTTAAGGGAAATACAGATAATATTGAAAAAACAAGCCATACGTGGCAAACACCAAGTAATATTGCATTGGTAAAATATTGGGGAAAAAGTGAGCCTCAATTACCGAAAAATGCATCTATAAGTTTTACCTTAAACAAATGTCATACTACAACTAAAATAGAATTTAGACGAGTTGAAAAGAGCAACAAACCTAAATTTGAGCTATACTTTGAAGGAAAAAAGAAAGACGACTTTAAACCAAAAATCGCTAAATTTTTTGAACGAATTAAAGAATACTGCTCTTACATTTTTGAATATGAAATGATTATAAGTTCAGAAAACTCTTTTCCTCATAGTAGCGGAATTGCGTCTTCTGCAAGTGGTATGAGTGCTATTGCTATGTGTTTATTAAGTTTGGAAAAGGAATTAAATCCAAAGATGACGGAAGATTATTTTAATCAAAAAGCATCTTTTCTAGCTAGACTTGGTTCCGGAAGCGCTAGTAGAAGTATCGAAGGACCACTAGTTGTTTGGGGAGATCACCCAGAAATAGAAGGAAGTTCAGATTTATTCGGTGTTAAATTTCCATATCATGTTCATAAAATTTTCCACAACTATCAGGATACTATTTTGTTAGTTGATAAAGGAGAAAAACAAGTTTCGAGTACAGTCGGTCATAATCTTATGCATAATCACCCGTATGCTGAAAACAGATTCAAACAGGCAAATGACAATTTAGGAAAGCTTTCAAAAATTTTACAAACTGGAGATATTAAGGAATTTATTAATCTAGTTGAGAGCGAAGCTTTAACTCTTCATGCAATGATGCTTACGAGCAATCCCTACTTCATCTTAATGAAGCCTAATACGTTAAATATTATCAATGAAATTTGGAAATATAGACAAGAAAACAATAGCAATGTTTGTTTTACGTTAGACGCAGGCGCTAATGTCCACTTACTATATCCAGAACAAGAAAAGGAAAACATTAAAAAACTCATAGACAACAGGTTAAAAAACTATTGCCAAAAAAATCATTATATTTGTGATAGTACCAGTTTAGGTGCTAAATATTTATAACCTAATACTCCCCTAAATCATGAAAAAAGTTACAAAATTTTTAACCTTTTTCTTTATCGTATTTATTGCAACATCAGGTTTTGCTCAGAAGACCATTTGGTTTGATGAGAATTGGCAAGAGACTACAAAAGAAAAAAGTACGTATTACAGACCTCAACCTAAAAAGGTGAAAAGTGGGTATTGGATTGTTGATTACTACAAAAATGGACAAATCCAAATGGAAGGTTACAGCACCGTTAACGAACCTAATAAAGAACAATTTGACGGATTAGTTACTTACTATCATCAAAACGGAAAAGCTTATCACAAAGCAAATTACAAAAATGGTAAGTTAGAGGGTGTACGAAAAGTTTTTTATGAAACAGGTGAGTTAAAACAACAAGGACGCTATAAAGATGGAAAACGTCAGGGCGTTTGGAAAACATTTTATAAAAACGGAAAAATTCAAACCAAAGGAAAGTACAAAGACAATGAAAAGGTTGGAATTTGGAAAACGTTTTATAAAAATGAATATTAAGTAATTAGCAAATTATACTTATCTTTGTTTTACAAACTTGAAAAATAGATGAAAGGACCTCTTTTTTATGCTAAAATTTTACTTTTTGGCGAGTACGGAATCATTAAAGATTCTAAAGGTTTAGCAATCCCTTTTAACTCTTATAAAGGAGCTTTAAAATCAGCTCAAAACTTAAGTGGAGAAGCTAAAAAATCTAACGAGAATTTAAAATCATTTTACAGTTATTTAAATAATTCAAATTCTGATTTAGTTTCATTTGATTTAGAAAGTTTCAAAGAAGACATTTCTTCTGGAATGTATTTCGATTCTTCGATTCCTCAAGGATATGGTGTAGGAAGTTCAGGTGCTTTAGTTGCATCGATCTACGATAAATACGCCAATGATAAAATCACAGTTTTAGAAAACTTAACAAGAGATAAGCTTATCAAATTAAAAGAGATTTTTTCGATGATGGAATCTTTCTTTCATGGAAAAAGCTCTGGTTTAGATCCTCTTAACTCATACCTAAGCATACCAATTTTAATCAATTCAAAAGAAAATATTGAAGCTACTGGAATTCCATCACAAAAAGAAGGAAAAGGTGCTGTTTTCTTATTGGATTCAGAGCAAGTAGGTGAAACTGAACCTATGGTAAATATCTTCATGAACAAGATGAAAAATGAAGGTTTCCGTAAAATGTTGAGTGAAGAATTCGCTACATATACCGATGCTTGTATCGAAGATTTTCTAAAAGGAAATGTTACTTCATTATTCGGTAATGTAAAAAAACTTTCAAAAGTAGTTTTAGCTAATTTTAAACCAATGATTCCTAATGCTTTTCACAAAGTTTGGGAAAACGGAATACAAACTAATGATTACTACTTAAAACTTTGCGGATCTGGTGGTGGTGGATATATCCTTGGATTTGCCGAAGACTTTGAAAAAGCAAAACAAAGTTTAAAAAACTATAAATTAGAGATTGTGTATCGATTTTAACTATGCGTTTTTTTTCCTCAAACAATAAACTAGCTTTAAAGTTTCTAAGCTTATTTTCTGTAGTAAGAGGTTATAATATTTTAGTATTAGTAGCAGCTCAATATTTAGCTGCTATTTTCATTTTTTCAAATCAAAAAACTCTTTTTCCAATACTCTTAGACTGGCATCTATTGTATTTGGTACTTGCAACAGTTTGCGTGGTTGCATCTGGATATATCATCAATAATTTTTATGATGTAAAAGCCGACCGAATTAACAGACCTTTAAAAAGTGGATTAGACTCACAAATTAAACAAGAAACCAAACTATCGCTCTACTTTTTGCTTAATTTCATAGGATTTTGCTTTGGATGGTTGGTTTCTTGGAGAGCAGCCTTATTCTTTGCAATGTACATTTTTGGTATATGGCTGTACTCTCACAAATTAAAAAAGTTTCCTTTGATTGGGTTAATATCCGCAACAATACTTACGATACTTCCTTTCTTTGTTGTATTTGTTCACTTCAAAAACTTTTCTACCATTATTTTCATACATGCAATATTTCTATTTCTTGTAATTATGATACGAGAACTAATCAAGGATTTAGAAAACATAAAAGGAGCCCTAGTTAACAATTACAAAACGTTCCCAGTTGCTTATGGCGAAAAAAGAACCAAACAACTTATTATTTTCCTCGTTTCTCTTACATTTATCCCTACAATACTTCTTTTTAGTTACCGAGGAATATCCTATATGAAATATTACTTTTACCTAGCCTGTGCTATTTTGGTTTTTATAGGTGTTTATATTTTTAATGCAACGCAAAAAACTCAATACCAACTTATTCATAACATCTTAAAAATCTTATTACTAATTGGAGTTTTTAGTTTATTATTGATAGATAAATCATTACTTTTAGATAAGATTATTGACCAAATAAAATAACAAATATTTAAGATATTTTTTCACGAGTTTTTCAACTGAAAACCAAATATTTGAATTACATTTGCGGCCTCAAAATTTTTCATAAAATGAATAAAAATAACTCGTCGAGAGGACGACAAGCTGGAAAAAACAGCAATCCTCGCAATAAAAAAACATTCAATACAAGAAAGAATACGAAAAACTCTTCGAACACTAACAAAAGTAACGAAGAAACTGGAATCCGTTTAAACAAGTATATTGCTAATGCTGGAATCTGTTCTAGAAGAGAGGCAGATACTTATATTGAACACGGGAGTGTTACAGTGAATGGTAATCTTGTTACTGAAATGGGGTATAAAGTGCAACCTGGAGACGAAGTTCGTTTTGATGGCTCATTAATTTCTCAAGAACAAAAGAGATATATACTTTTGAATAAGCCAAAAAATTACATCACCACTATGGAGGATGATAGAGGAAGAAAAACTGTAATGGAATTGGTAGGTAATGCGACAAAAGAACGTATTTATCCTGTAGGTCGATTAGATAGAAATACTACTGGTTTGTTATTATTTACAAACGACGGTGAGCTGGCTAAAAAACTAACACACCCAAAACACAACGTAAGAAAGTTGTATCACGCATCGTTGGACAAAAAATTAAGTTTGGCTGATTTAGACAAACTAAGAGGAGATGTCGTTATCGAGGGAAGAAGAGTATTTATTGATGCTGTTTCTTATGTAGAAGGTGAAAAGAAAACAGAGGTAGGAATTGAAATTCATTCTGGAAGAAATAGAATCGTAAGGAAGATTTTCGAACATTTCGGTTATCATGTTACAAAATTAGACCGTGTGATTTTTGCTGGTTTAACAAAAAAGAATTTACCAAGAGGACGATACAGAGAATTAACTCAACAAGAAATTAATAATTTAAAAATGCTTTAAAATTGGTTATAGAAAACTTAAAATCTAAAATTGATTTAATAGTAGCTTCGGAAAGCACTAAAGAAGAAAAATTACAAGAGATTTGTGATTATTTAAAATCTGAAATATCTTATTATGATTGGGTCGGTTTTTATTTCAAAAATGGAGATAAAGAAGAATTAAAACTTGCTCAATATGCTGGTGAAGAAACTGAACACACGATTATTCCATTTGGAAAAGGAATTTGCGGGCAAGTTGCTGTTAGTAATGAGAACTTTGTTGTTCAAGATGTTTCTGAACAAGATAATTACATTTCTTGTGGATGGAAAGTAAAATCTGAGATTGTAATTCCAATTTTTATCAATGGAGAAAATATCGGACAAATCGATATAGATTCTCACACTTTGAATCCATTTTCAAAAGAAGATGAAGAACTTTTAGAATACATATGTAAAGAAATCACAGTTTTTTTATAAAAAGATGTGTAAATACTTGGAAATTAAGTTTTTTTCCATATTTTCGTAAAAGTTATTAACAATTTTACTAATCATTAATTCCCCTAAAGATGAGTAAACACATCCCTAATTATGAAGGTTTGGCTACGAAAGGTCAAGCCGACAAGTTGACTTTACTGGAAAAATTAGCTCTTTGGGTTCGAGATTTCCTAGAAAACGCAGAATAAAAAGTCAATAAAAGCATTTAAATCGGAAAAACTGAAAGTTATCAACAAGTTTTTCCGATTTTTTTTATGACTAACCTTCCTTAAAACGTTGAAGACAATCATACTTTTAGTATTTTTGCACGCTCAATAACAACACAACACAATGAGCAACGCAAAAAAAATTCAATCAGCACTTATTTCAGTTTTTCACAAAGATGGTTTAGAGCCAATTGTAAAAAAATTAAATGACTTAAACGTTACTATCTATTCAACTGGAGGTACCGAAAAATTCATTAAAGATTTAGGAATTGATGTAGTTCCTGTAGAATCAGTTACGGATTATCCATCTATTTTAGGAGGAAGAGTTAAAACACTTCACCCAAAAGTTTTCGGAGGAATTTTAAATCGTCAAGAAAACGAAGGAGATGTTGCTCAATTAGAAGAATATAATATTCCTCAAATCGATTTAGTTATAGTTGATTTATATCCGTTTGAAAAAACAGTTGCTTCTGGAGCACCAGAACAAGATATTATTGAGAAAATCGACATCGGTGGAATTTCGTTAATCAGAGCAGCTGCTAAAAACTTTAAAGACACTTGTATTGTTTCTTCAATGGAACAATATGATGAGTTCTTAAATTTAATCTCAGAAAACAACGGACAAACTACTATTTCTGATAGAAAAAAGTTAGCAGCAAAAGCTTTCAATATTTCATCACATTATGATACTGCGATTTTCAATTATTTTAATGAAGATGAAGTAGCGTATAAAGCCAGCGAAACAAATTCAAAAACACTTCGTTACGGAGAAAACCCACATCAAAAAGGATATTTCTTCGGGGATTTGGATGCGATGTTTGACAAATTACATGGTAAAGAATTAAGCTACAACAATTTATTAGATGTAGATGCTGCAGTTAATTTAATTAACGAATTTCAAGGTGAAGCTCCAACATTTGCTATTTTAAAGCATAACAACGCTTGCGGTTTTGCACAAAGAGAGAGTGTTTATCAGGCTTACGTTGACGCATTAGCTGGTGATCCAGTTTCTGCATTTGGAGGAATTTTAATCACCAATGTAACTATCGATAAAGCAACAGCGGAAGAAATTCATAAATTATTCTGCGAAGTTGTAATCGCTCCTTCTTTTGACGAAGATGCTTTAGAAATTTTAAAAGGCAAAAAGAATAGAATCTTATTAGTTCAGAAAGAAGTTAGTTTACCTGCACAAACAGTAAGAACTGCTTTAAACGGAGTGTTAGTTCAAGATAAAGACAATAAGACGGATAAAATTGAAGATTTATCTTATCCAACAAATACAAAACCAAGCGAAGAGCAAATTGAAGATCTACTTTTTGCTTCGAAAATTTGTAAGCATACAAAATCAAATACAATTGTTTTAGCTAAAAACAAGCAATTATGCGCTAGTGGAACTGGGCAAACAAGTCGTGTAGACGCATTAAGACAGGCAATTGAAAAAGCGAAAAGTTTTAATTTTGATTTAGACGAAGCTGTTATGGCCAGTGATGCATTTTTCCCTTTCCCTGATTGTGTTGAGATAGCAGACAATGCTGGAATTAAGAGTGTTATACAACCAGGAGGATCAATAAAAGATGAATTAAGCATCGATTATTGTAATAATAATAACATCTCAATGGTATTCACGGGAACAAGACACTTTAAACATTAAGGATTAAGGCGTCTTTTCTTTAATTTTTTTTGTTAGATTTGTGAGAATACATTGTTGAATCACATTTTAAATATTTTTTATGGGCTTTTTTGATTTCTTGACTGAGGAAATCGCAATCGATTTAGGAACTGCGAACACATTGATTATACATGACGGTAAAGTTGTAATCGATAGCCCTTCCATTGTTGCCAGAGATAGAATGTCTGGCAAAATTATAGCAACTGGAAAGGAAGCTCGCAAAATGCAAGGTAAAACTCATGAAAATATAAAAACCATTCGCCCATTAAAAGATGGAGTAATTGCTGATTTCCAAGCATCAGAAGAAATGATAAAAGAGTTTGTAAAACAAATTCCTTCTATCAGAAAAAAAATCTTCCCTCCTTCATTAAGAATGGTAATCTGTATTCCATCAGGAATTACTGAAGTAGAAAAACGTGCAGTAATTGATTCTGCTCGTCACATGAATGCAAAAGATATTTATCTCATCTACGAACCAATGGCTGCTGCTATTGGTGTAGGTGTTGATATCATGGAACCAAAAGGTAACATGATTATCGATATAGGTGGTGGTACAACAGAAATCGCCGTAATTGCGTTAGCTGGTATTGTTTGTGATCAATCTGTAAAAGTAGCAGGTGATTTATTTACAAGTGATATTATGTACTACATGAGAACTCAACATAACCTTTATGTTGGGGAAACTACAGCTGAAAAAATGAAAATCCAAATTGGTGCGGCTACCGAAGATCTTGAAGATGCTCCAGAAGATATGATGGTTCAAGGAAGAGATTTATTAAGTGGTAAACCGAAACAGGTTCAAGTTTCTTACCGAGAAATGGCTAAAGCTTTAGATAAATCGATTTTAAGGATTGAAGACGCAGTTATGGAAACATTATCTAAAACTCCGCCAGAATTAGCTGCAGATATTTATAATACTGGGATTTACTTAGCCGGTGGAGGATCAATGCTTCGTGGATTAGACAAACGACTTTCTCGTAAAACAGATTTACCTGTTTATGTAGCCGAAGACCCGTTAAGAGCAGTTGTAAGAGGTACAGGAATAGCTCTTAAAAACCTTGACAGATTTAAGAGTGTTTTAGTTAAATAATTAATTTCACTTTATGCAGCAGTTAATTTATTTCATACAGAGGTATAGGTATGCCCTATATTTTTTGCTGCTGTTATTTATTTCTCTGCTTCTAACCGTGAACAATCATAGTTATCATAGAAGCAAGTTTATTAGTTCTGCAAATAGTATTACCGGTGGTATTTTTGAAAAGCGAAAATCAATAACAGATTACTTAAATCTAAAAAAAGAAAACAAGGCTCTTATAGAAGAAAATCTCCGATTAAAAAATAAAATCGCCTACTTACATTCTAAAATTGATACCGCCAAGACATACAGTCATATCGACTCTGTTGAATACCAACAGCAATACAAATATATTGACGGTATAATTACAAAAAACGAGTATCACAAAGCTTATAATTACCTTAGTGTTAATCGAGGTAGAAGTCATGGCGTTTCCTCTGAAATGGCTGTTGTAAATGATCTTGGTGTAATTGGAGTTACAGATGCAGTGAGTAATTCTTATGCCCGAGTAAGATCTATTTTAAACAGAAACAACGAGCTAAGTGTTCGACTAAAAAACAAGGACATCAACGGAAAATATTATTATGGTTCTTTGAGCTGGAACGCTAAAGATTTCCAAATAGTACAATTGAATGATATTCCAAGACAAGCAACAATATCTATTGGAGATACTATTGTAACAAGTGGAAGATCTGCCATATTTCCAGAAGGAATATTAGTTGGATATATTAAAAATACGGATCAAAGGCAAACCAGTAATATTATAGAAGTTGAATTGTTTAATGATATGACTAGTTTAAGAAATGTATATATTATTAACAACTACCATAAAGAAGAAATAAAGGAATTAGAACAATTAAGAGATGAGTAGAAGGTCATTTTATTTACTATTTGTTTTTATAGGTCTAATACTTATTCAAGGATTAGTTCTAAACAATGTTTTATTATTCAATAAAATAAATCCGTATATCTATATTGCATTTATATTTATATATCCTTTTAAAAAAAATAGGTTTCCTGTCTTAAGCATAGCATTTTTACTTGGCTTATTTGTAGATATGTTTTCTGACTCTGGAGGTGTTCATGCCTTTGCCACAACCTTTATTACTTATCTACGCCCTTATTTTTTTAGAACCGTCTTTCAAAAGACCGAATTAGATTACGAATTTTTTAATTTGAAACAGGAATCTTTTGGAAAGGTCTTTAATTTTGTTGTCATTTTAACTTTCATTCATCACTTTTTGTTATTTAGTTTACTTAACTTTAGTTTTCAAAACTTTTTTTATGTACTAACCAATACAATTCTATCGGGGATATTTACGTTACTAATTTATTTTTTAGGTAGTTTTATTTTAAGCAGAAAGTAATAAACGTGAAAAGAAGCGCGCTTTTAATCATATTAATTTTATTGATTGGAATAATTTACATTGGTAGGTTATTTCAATTACAGGTTATTGAAGGAGGAACTGTTAATCCGATAAACAGTGCTACAGTAAAAGTAGAGTATGATTATCCACAAAGAGGATACATTTACGATAGAAATGGCAAACTATTAGTAGCAAATCAGCTATCCTACGACGTAATGGTAATTCCCAAGGAAGTTAAAAGCATTGACACTATTCAGTTTTGTAAACTATTAAAAATATCTAAAGAAGATTATATCAAGCGATTTAAAAAAGCTGAAAATTATGCCCGATGGCTTCCTTCTGTATTTCTAAAACAAGTAGCTAAAGAAGATTTCGCTTATCTGCAAGAAAAACTACACAAGTTTAAAGGCTTTTATATCCAACGACGTATTATTCGAGATTACCCAATTAATTCTGCAGCAAATATTTTAGGCTTCCTTGGTGAGGTAAATGAATTACAGGCAAAAGAAAGTGATTATTATGAAAATGGTGAATTAATTGGAAAATCAGGAATTGAAAATTATTACGAAGACATTCTTAGAGGTATAAAAGGAAAAAAATATTTTAATCGAGATAATTTAAATAGAATTACTGGATCATATAAGAATGGTGCTTACGACACTTTAGCTATGGCTGGTAAAGATTTAACTCTTACTATAGATAGTGATTTGCAAAGTTATGGAGAACAATTAATGAAAGGTAAACGTGGAGGAATTATTGTTTTAGAACCTGGAACAGGTGAAATTTTAGCTTTAGTTACAGCTCCTTCTTATAATCCTAATATGATGGTAGGAAGAAAAAGACGTGCTTTCTCTCAAATATTATTTTCAGACACCATTAATAACCCAACAATTGACAGAGGTTTACAAGCGGTGTATTCACCAGGTTCTCCCTTCAAAATTATAAATGGATTAATTGGTTTGCAGGAAAATGTTATTGATGAGCGAACAGCTGTATATTGTTATGGTGGATATCGTTACGGAAAAAGAAAACATGAATTCATGCGCTGTCACTGCGGAATCTACGGAAGGCCAATTCGTCTAAAAACAGCTATTGCAAGATCTTGTAATAGTTACTTTGCAGAAGTTTATCGTAAAATTATAAACAAAGCCGAAAACACGAAAACCGGATTCGATAATTGGAGTACTCAAGTCAAAAGTTTTGGTTTAGGTAATTACTTAGGCTATGATTTACCTGTTGGAAATAAAGGTTTAGTTCCAGACTCAAAATATTACGACGATAGATATTCTTTTGGATGGAGAGCAACAACTAATATCTCTAATGCAATCGGACAGGGAGAAATCTTGACAACTCCGATACAATTAGCCAATGCAACTGCCGCTATTGCTAATAGAGGCTTCTATTTTACTCCTCATATTGTTAAAAAGATAGATAATTCACCAATTGACAATTCAAAATTTGTGACTAAAAAAACAACTACTATCAATGCCAATCATTTCCCAAGTGTTATAGAGGCAATGCATGAGGTTTTTAAAACTGGAACAGGAAAATATAGTCAAGTAAAAGGTATTAATATTTGTGGAAAAACTGGTACCGTAGAAAATTTTACCCGAATCAATGGAGAAAAAATTCAACTTCCTGATCATTCTATTTTAATTGCATTTGCTCCCAAAGAAAATCCTAAGATAGCTATGGCGGTTTTCGTTGAAAACGGAGGTTTCGGATCAACTATTGCCGCACCTATTACAAGTTTAATGATTGAGAAGTACTTAACTGGTGATGTAACAAGGAAGCATATTGAAGATAGGATGCTTAATTTAAGCTTAAAAGAAACTTACGATAAACAATTAGAAAAAAGAGACTCTCTTGAGACAATTAAAGAATAACATATTTGCAAATTTAGATTGGCCGACAATTTTAATTTATTTTATCCTCGTCATTTTTGGGTGGATGAACATTTATGCTGCTTCATCTTCTGATTCAAATAAAGAAATATTTGACTTTACTACGAGATATGGAAAGCAAATGATCTTTATTTGTTTAGCTCTTCCACTAACAATCATCATTCTTTTCTTAAACTCAAAGTTCTACGAACAATTTTCTAGTTTACTCTATATATTCTCACTTGTTCTCTTAGCAGGGGTATTAGTTTTTGGTAAAAAGATAAACGGAGCTACGTCGTGGTATAATTTTGGAGGAATTGGACTTCAACCTTCTGAATTTTCTAAAGCTTTCACGGCACTTGCTCTTGCGAAATTAATGAGTGATCGTCAATACAATTTAAAACTAATCAAAAATCAAATAAAGGCATTTATTATAATATTTTTACCTGCATTTTTTATAGCACTTCAGCCTGATATGGGTTCTGTTTTGATTTATTTTTCTTTTTTCTTTGTACTGAATCGAGAAGGTTTAACACTTAAATACTTTATTTTAGGAATCACCACTATTGTTTTATTTCTACTTACCATATACTTCGGAACTAAAATAGTTTTAATATCAACCGTCATTTTATTAACTATAATTCTAATATACGTTGCTTATAAAAACAAACAGTTCATTAGATTTAATTGGCCTGTCATATTAATCGCTTATATCATAACGACTATATTTATTTCAGCCGTTGGATACACTTATACTAATATTTTAGAACAACATCAAAAAGATAGATTTGACATTCTTCTAGGTAAAATAAACGATAATAGCGGTATTGGTTACAATACGTATCAAGCTAAATTAACTATAAAATCTGGAGGTCCATGGGGTAAAGGATTTCTTCAAGGAGACAGAACACAAGGTAATTTTGTTCCAGAGCAGGATACCGATTATATTTTCAGTACTGTGGGTGAAGAATGGGGATTTTTTGGATCTTCCCTGGTCATGATTTTGTTTATGATACTATTGTTTCGAATCATCTTTTTAGCCGAAAAACAAACCAATAAGTTTTCTAGAATTTATGGGTACGGTGTAGTTTCCATTATTTTCTTTCACGTAATTGTGAATATCGGAATGGTTATAGGTCTTTTACCTACAATTGGAATACCACTACCCTTTTTTAGCTACGGAGGATCTTCTTTATGGGGTTTTACCTTATTACTCTTTATTTTTATCAGACTGGATGCTCATAAAAAATACGATTATTAAACGAATTTACAATTGCTAAAAACTAAGTAAACAACTTCCAACGCGAACAAAGTAAAGGCTTTGAGATTTCAACTTCAAAATACGAAATACACGGTTATGTATTATATGCAAGATGATATTAGAAACGAAATTAAATTGAAGTAAACCTAATGTAATTTTAGAAGAAATAATCATGAATGAAACTCCTTAATCACTGAGGAAAATAACAATAACAAAAAAAGCACTTCGATATTATCGAGGCGCTCTTATTAACTAACTTTAAAACTCTTTGTAACTTTCTTATAAAGCTGCTACGTGCTTAGCTAACTTTGACTTTAAATTAGCCGCTTTATTTTTGTGAATGATGTTGTTCTTTGCTAATTTATCTAACATAGAAACAACTTTAGGTAACATTCCTACAGCTTCATTCTTATCTGAAGTCGCTCTTAATTTTCTAACAGCATTACGAGTTGTTTTATGCTGATATTTATTTCTTAAGCGCTTCGCTTCGTTACTTCTAATTCTTTTAATTGCTGACTTATGATTTGCCATTTTACTAAATTCTTAAATGTTTATAAAAACTTTGTACTCCGTACGGGATTCGAACCCGTGTTACCAGGATGAAAACCTGGCGTCCTAACCCCTAGACGAACGGAGCAGTACAACTTTTCCAAGATTGCGGGTGCAAATATAAAATTATTTTTTTGTATTCACAATATTTTATCTTCTAAAAATCAGATAAAAAAAGCTTCGAAATTAATTCGAAGCTTTGTACTCCGTACGGGATTCGAACCCGT
>NZ_JBMKKT010000084.1:0-206212 GCF_049239625.1 Tenacibaculum sp. MEBiC06402 | reverse complement strand
AAAGGTATTAATTTTTCATATAACTGAAAGTGCTGCAATAAAATTGCAGGGTTTTAGACCCAAAATTGTGACCAATAAAAAAGCCTCTTGAATTATCAAGAGGCCTTATTTTTATTCTTTTAAAAGAATCTATTTTCTACTCAATAATAAATCGTTTGTTAACCTTGGTATACTCATTCTCTAATTGCAGAATATACACTCCTGATTTAAAACGATCTATATTAATAGCTCTAGTATCATTTAAATTTCCTTTATCTAAAACTTGACCTAATACATTAATAACACTATAGGTTGTATTTGATAAGTTTTTACCTTGACTAATAACTTTTAAAAGATTTCCTTTTTTAACAGGAACAGGTGCAATCGTTATTGATGATAACACATCTTCATCTTGATCACCAATCTGATCAATTCTCGTTCCGAAGCTAACAACCTCGACTAAAGAAGAACTACACGAACCTTCGTAAATTTTAACATTCGTAAACGTAGAATTATTTCCTGAACCTGCATCATTGTCATTTATAAATACTAATCTATCCATAGTACCTGTATAAGAATCTCCTACTGGAATTACATAAGTTTGAGTACCTCCTGAGTAATTATCAAAGTTCGTGATTCCATAGTTTTGTGTTCCATGAACTTTAAAATATCTAGTAGATGTTAGCGTATTGTCGTTTTCAAATCCAACTCCATGAATTTCTCCCTGAGAAGTGCTGCTGAATTCAAACTCAATAACAGTATTTGGAGTAACCGTATAATTTAATGGAATATATTTCCATGTATTATTAGTTAATGTTAATGACGCGCCTCCATTACCAATAGAGAAATTACCAGCTGAATCTTGATTAGAGAATGGTGTAATGGTAAAACTATTAAAGTCTAACGAAGCACAACCTGGATCAGGATCTGGACCTCCAGTATCTTCACCAATAGTTATAGCATCTAGTGCAATATCACTTTGCCAACCACTAGTACCTGAACCTGTTACTACCGTAAATCTTATTTGAACACTCGACTCTCCCGCATATGCAGTTAAATCAATATTTGCTGCATTCCATTGATTTCCTTGATCTCCATTTCTACTAAAGATAGATGTCCAAGCTCCATTATTAATTCTAGCTTCTGCAGTTAAAGAATTAATTGCACTACCGAACATATGATATTGGAATTGTAAACTAGGTGCAGTCAATGAACTAAAGTTTAAACATGGAGAGTTTAATATCGCTGTTTTATTTGGAAAACCTGTTCCATCTCCTGAGGCTTCAACATAAATATATGTAGCACCATCCGCTCCAGTACTTGGACCTGTATTACTTGAAGGAGTTCCTCCTGTATCTCTTGTAAAATCGATATCATCTCCAGATGTAGCATTTGACCAATCTCCGAAACTAGTTTCAAAACTCTCATTAAATGGGAAAGATGTAATTTCACCAGTACAACCATCACCTGGTCCTGGATCAGTTCCTCCATTTTGAATAGCAACTGAATCTAATGCGATATCACTTTGCCAACCACTAGTTCCTGTACCTGTAACAACTACAAAACGAAGCTGTACACTCGCCTGACCAGCATAAGCTGCTAAGTCAACACTAGCTCCATTCCATTGGTTTCCTTGATCTCCTGATCTGGTAAATACAGAAGTCCAATCACCGGTATTATCAGTTCTAGCCTCAACAGTTAACGAATTAATTGCGCTACCGAACATGTGATATTCGAAAGATAAATTTGGTTCTGTTAATGAACTAAAGTTAAGACAAGGAGAATTTAAAACTGCTCTTTTATTTGGAAAACCTGTTCCATCCCCAGATGCTTCAACATAAACGTATGTCGACCCATCAGAAGCTGCACTCGGTCCTGTGTTACTTGAAGGCGTTCCACCTGAATTTCTTGTAAAGTCAATATCATCAGAAGTTGAATTTACCCACTCTCCTAAGTTAGTTTCAAAACTTTCACTAAATGGGAAGGTAGTTACATCTCCAGAACAAACCTCAGGTTGCGGATCTGGTCCACCTCCATCACATGGATTTACAAAAGAAACCGTTTGATCTGTTTGACCATTAGTTCCTCCATTATTATTTTCATTCGCTCCTTCTCCTACACCTCTTTCAGCAAAAGCTTTCCAGATTAAACATCTATACTGACCACCATATAAGTCTTGATCTGCTTGTAAAATTCCATCACGTCCAGAAACAAAACCTGGATTATTAGCTGTGTTCTTCAATCCTTCGATTACTAAAGCCATTGCAATGTTATTTCCTCCAGTTCCATTGTAAAAATCTGGGTCAAATCCTTCTTGATCAATTATCAACCAAGTCATATCCCATAAAATAGTTGCAAAGGCATATCCAACTCCGTGAGGTCTTGCTAAGCTTCCTATATCAGCATAATCAGTGTTATTGATTGAACGGTTTGTTGAATATGGCGTCGGACGTATTCCTGGACCGTTTTCATCTTGACCTAAAACGTAGTTTCCTACACCTCTACTATCTGTTCCTTGATCTCCTGCCTTCATGGTAAGCATTAATCCGAACCAGTCAGACCAACCTTCACCCATTTGTTCAGAACCACCAAGAGTGTTACTATTTGGACCACCAACTAAACGTGTAGAAATACCATGCCCGTATTCGTGCGCAATTATTACGTTGTCAAAAGATCCGTCTCTTCCAGGATTCGTTTGATTCCATAAGAACATTTGCATTCGAGGATTTCCTCCATCACCAGGAGTTGCAAAATTCGCATTATTTGTTCCGCTTCCGTCTTGTGAATCTGCATTAACAGAATCACTTCCTGCACCACCTTTACCATAATTATTTTCTTGGAAATTTCCACTTGCTTCATCAAAACCGTACTGATAGAAAACATCGTGCATAATATTATTCCAATAGAATAAATTTGTGGTAGAAGCATCTCTATAATTTGAAGGAGACAATCCTAAATTCACTGGAAAATCGAAATCTAAACTAGCTCCTCCATTAGGTGATGCCCCAGTACCATTATTTCCATTAGCATCTTCTTGTGCCCAAACATTGTTACCCCTTGTAATGGTAAATTCTGCTCCTGCAGCTCCATTAGTATCGTGCCAACCGAAAGGTGAGGCAGTTAAATTAGCTGGATTAGTAACAATTGTTCTACCTCCATCATCTGGATCCGATAAAGGCATAGCGTATACATTGTAAGAATCTGGTGCAAACATCATAGATTCCTTTGCGTAAGGAACTCCAGAATTTCTTTCTACATAATTTACTTCTGCCGTATTTGAGTGAGATTCGCCTTTTACATGTGAATGCTCAACCTCTCCGAAGTTACAAGAAATCACCCAGTTATCTTCGGCAATAACTTTACCAGAAGAAATATCTACAAAACTGTTCCACCAATTTTGTCCACCTTCTTCGTATAAGTTAATATTCCAACACAATTTTAATTGGTTGTCTTGGAAAACATATACCTTTTTTGCAGTAATTGGTTCGTTGTCTTCAGTAATTCCAGAGTTAACAAAATGTATAACGTCATCACCACTGCTTGATCTTTTAGAAACTCTTACAAGGTTTGCAGAAGAACGAAGACGATGTTTTGTTACTACTGACTGAATCGCAGCCTCAGGAGTAATTCCGGACGTTTTTGATGAAGTTAACTTAGATTTAATTTCAGGAACAAACTGATTTAATTTAAAGTTAACCTTACCCTTAAATACCGACATGTTATAGGTACCATTAATAATTGGTATGTTATTATGGTATTGCGTAACATAGTAATGAGTAAGCCCCTTCTTCAATGAAGAAGCTGTACTAGTTACTTTCCATTCGGAAAAGTCCTCAGAAGCATTCTCACTATTCTTCTTGAGGTTATTAAAATGTTGTTGAATAATGCCAAGATCCTTTGGCGTTGAATTTTGAGAAAAAATTGTTTGAGATAGCAAGAATACTGCTATCAGCAGGTAGGTTTTTTTCATAATTGATTGATTTTGAAAGGTTTTTTATAAAGTTAAAAAATTATTAAATCACAAAATATTTAACTTAAAAAATAAACAAAAACAATCTGTATGTTATTTTTTATAACAAAACGATAAAATAATTACAAATATTTTATAAAAAATTAAACAATACTCAATCTACTTCTTGTAAACTCTCTTTAAACTCAACATATCTATAGGATTTATACCAAGTCCTTCAACATCTTTCTGTGAAAATCTAATAACTTGGTCGTAATACAAAGAAATGACTGGAGCTTCACTTATAAGAATACTATCCATTTTTTGGTATAACTTATATCGAGTTTCATTATTTACTTCCTTTATAGACTCTTCGTACAATTTATCAAAAGTTAAACTCGAAAAATGGGTGTAATTCGGACCATTCGGAGTGAAATTCTTACTATAAAATAAAGATAAATAGTTTTCTGCATCAGGATAGTCAGCAATCCAGCTTGCTCTAAAAATAGGTAATTTACCATTTGCTTTACCCTGTCGCAAGGTTGATGGAGGAATTACATTTACATTTACTTTTAAACCAATATTTACTAACTCACTTTGGATAAACTCACATAAATCAAGATAACTACTATTCGTTGTTATTGTTACTTCAACAGAGGTTTTACCTGTTTCTTTTTTGTATTGATTAACTAACTCTTTTGCTTTTTCTGGTTGATAAGTATATCCTTTTTGACCATTAAACGAAGGTAAGCCCTTAGGCACAAAACCGTGTATCGCAGGATCGCCAATATTATTTCTAAGGAAAGTAATCATTTTTTGTCGATCGAAACCATAGTTAATAGCTCTTCGGATTAATTTTGATTTAACGGGATCATCTTCATCTCCACCTAGAAAAAATCCCAAATACTCAGTATTTAAGTAAGATGCTTTTTGCATGTTTACTTTACCTTTATACTTATCTAACAGCTCGCCGGAGGTAGATAAAATTTCATCTTTATAGGAAGCATCTAGACTTTTCATAAAATCTAAGTTACCTTGAACGAACTGAAGGAACTCACTTTGTTTATCAGGAAGAAATGTAATCGCAACAGCCTCTAAATATGGTAACTTATTCCCCTTTCTATCTCTTTCAAAATATTTATCATTTTTTCTAAAGACTAGTTTGGTATTCTCCACCCATAATTTAAACTTAAAAGGACCTGTTCCAATTGGGTTAGATCGAAATTCTTTTCCGTAAAATGACACCACTTCTTCTGGAACTACCGAACAGTATTTCATACTTAACAAACCAAGAAAAGGTGGAAAGGGTTGATTCAATTTAATTTTAAGCACAGAATCGTTGACAACATTTATGTTTTTCACATTCTGTAACACCCACCTTCCTGGAGAAGCAACTTTAGTATCTAGCAATCGATTTAAAGAATAATAGAAATCATTCGCAACAACTTTTCTGGTCTTATCCTCCCCGAATAATTTATGTTCATGAAAATAAACATCATTTCTCAACAAAAAAGTATACTCAGTTCCGTCGTTATTTATAGTCCATTTTTTCGCTATATCGGGTTTAACATTGAGAGAATCATCTAACTGTACTAAACCATTAAACAACTGATTAACCGCCCAAATATTTCTTTGATCTCTAGCATAAGCCGGATCTAACGATGTAATATTTGAATGCTCGTTATATCTAAAAACCTGATTATCGTTAAACTCACTTTGCCTTTCCTTACAAGATGAAAGTACACAAAATATGAATAATAAAATACTACTTCTCAAAACCATAATCCCTTTCTACTTTGCTTATTCGCACCTTAAATTTCTGATACCAAGTAATTCTTCCTTTCTCTCTTGCTTCGCTATGATCGACATGCATTTTCCATTTCTTTATAGCGTCTAAATTTTTCCAGTAAGAAACAGTAATCCCTAATTCATTTCTGGCACTTTCAATACCTAAATATCCTTCTTGAAGCTCTGCTAATTGAACCATTTTGTCAGCTGCACTGTTATATTCGTCATCTACTTCTGTTCTAAGGCTCGTAAAAATTACTGCATAATAAGGAGGAGCTGGAGTGTTTGCAATCATAAAATTAGTTGGTATTTTGTTTCTGGTAAGCCAATATCATCACTTACAAATTCTTTTACTTTCATAAAACCATATTTCAATAGAATTTTTTCAGAGGCAACATTTTCATTTACAACATTTCCTATGAGCTTTTTCATTCCAATTTGTTTACAATAAACAATTAAACCTTTGCACAATTCACTCGCGTAATTGTTACCCCAAAAACGTTCAATAAATCGATAACCTATTTCATCATCTCCTGCATCATCCTTAACTAAAGCCAACGTTCCGATAAACTCTCTATTAAGTTTCATTTCAACAGCATAAATCCAAAAATCGTTCTGATCTGAATCATACTTTTTAATTAACTCGGATAATTCTTTTTCACATTCTGATAATGTTTTTACTTCCCCTGTTGCATATTGCAAAACATTTGGATTGCTTTCCAACTCAAAAAAAGAATTTAAGTCACTCATCAACAACCTTCTAATTACTAGTCTTTCTGTTTCAAAAATCATTTTCAATATTGTACTTTTGCAATCGGTTAAATGTACAAGAATGAATGCGGAAAAAAAAGTAGCTTTTTACACATTAGGATGCAAATTAAATTTTTCAGAAACTTCAACCATCGCTCGTAATTTTGTAAACGAGGGATTTAGCAGAGTTGAGTTTGAAGAAAAAGCAGATGTTTATGTGATAAACACCTGTTCGGTTACAGATAATGCTGATAAACGATTTAAAACTATCGTTAAATCTGCTTTAAAACAAAACCCTGAAGCTTTTTTAATTGCTGTTGGTTGTTATGCTCAATTAAAACCTGCAGAATTGGCAGCGGTTGATGGAGTAGATTTAGTATTGGGTGCAACGGAAAAATTTAATGTTACCAGTTACATTAACGATTTAACTAAAAACGATATTGGTGAAGTTCATTCTTGTGAAATTGAAGATGCCGATTTTTATGTAGGTTCTTATTCTATTGGAGATCGAACTCGTGCTTTTTTAAAGGTCCAGGACGGATGTGATTACAAATGTACTTATTGTACAATTCCGTTAGCAAGAGGAATTTCGAGAAGTGATACTTTAGAAAATGTATTAAAGAATGCTAAAGAGATTTCTGAAAAAGGAATTAAAGAAATTGTTCTTACTGGAGTGAATATCGGAGATTACGGAAAAGGTGAATTTGGAAATAAAAAACACGAACATACGTTTTTAGAATTAGTTCAGAATTTAGATAAAGTTGAAGGTATTCATAGACTTCGTATTTCTTCTATAGAACCTAATTTATTAAAAGATGAAACAATTGATTTTGTAGCTAATTCAGAAACATTTGTTCCTCATTTCCATATTCCGCTACAATCAGGAAGTGATGAGCTTTTAAAGAAAATGAAACGTCGTTATCTAAGAAAAGTTTACACGAACAGAGTAGCAAAAATCAAGGAAGTAATGCCAAACGCCTGTATAGGTGTTGATGTGATTGTTGGGTTTCCTGGTGAAACTGATGAATTATTCTTAGAAACTTATAACTATTTGTCGGAACTTGACATCTCTTATTTACATGTCTTCACTTATTCTGAAAGACCAAATACTGAAGCGGTTTTAATGGATGGTGTAGTTCCTAAAAATGTGCGCGCTAAACGAAGTAAAATGTTAAGAGGTTTATCTGTAAAAAAGAGAAGAGCCTTTTATGAAAGTCAATTAGGAAACACATTAACTGTTTTATTCGAAAGTGAAAACAAGGAAGGTTACATTCACGGATTTACAGAGAATTATGTAAAAGTTAAAACCCCTTGGAATCCAAGTTTAGTGAATACATTACACGAAGTTAAACTAACAGAAATTGACGAAGATGGATTGGTACGTTTCAACTTTGTTGATACCAAAGTAATTGCTTAACTTAACGTCATTATATATTTACCCAATAAAAATTAAGTATGAAGTCAATTTGCATGGCCATTTTATTGTTAGCATTGAGTTGTGGAGCTCCAAAAGAGAAATCATCGGACACGACAAGAACAACACCAGCTACAAAAACTGAAACTATTAAAGAGGAACCTAAGAACGAACTTATTGTTGTTTTAAACAATCCGAAAAGTTTAGACAACGTAAAAGCATTGGTTACCAATAGTGGAATGAAATGGAAAAGCATGTTAATGGATAATGCAACTTCTAAAATTGCCGTTATTGAGACTCCTGATGAAAACCTAGACACTTGGAAAGAACGTTTGCTAAACTCTAGGGAATTTAGAAGTATCGAGGTAAACAGAAAAGATATTGCCGAAAAATTAATTAAGAGAGAGAACAATACTTTCATTGCAATTCGTAAAACAAGATGTATGGGAGATTGCCCATCTTACAATGTTTATATTGACAAGGAAGGAAACGTTTCTTATGAAGGAATAGAATTTGTTTTAGAAAAAGGAAGTAAGGAATTTAAACTTTCAGAAAAAGAATTAAGCACTATAAAAGACATCTTAAAAAAGAAAGATTTTTCTAGCTACAAAGATGTGTATGATAATCCAAGAATTATGGATTTACAAAGTACGTACTTAGTTCATGATGGAAAACAAGTTCAAGTTCGTTTATGGAACGATGATGTTCCCGAGGAATTAATGGAACTAAATGAATATATCGAGGGAATACTTTTAGAAAAAAAATTCTTTGAATAATATATGGTAGAAAAAACTCATTTATACTTTGTTCCTGGTTTAGCAGCAAATACAAAAATATTTGAGTATTTAACCTTTGACGAAACTTTATTTGAAGCTCATTTCTTAGATTGGATTATACCAATATCTATTGATGAGTCTATTGAAAGTTATGCAGCTCGAATGTGCGGACAAATTAAACATGAAAATCCGGTTTTAATTGGAGTGTCTTTTGGAGGCGTCATGGTTCAGGAGATGAGTAAAATTATGAACTGTAAAAAGACCATAATTATATCGAGTATTAAAAGCAATAAAGAATTACCAAACAGATTAAAAATAGCTCAAAAAACAAAAGCTTATAAATTGTTTCCAACTAAAGTTATCGAGAATATCGAGAATTATGAGCACTTGTTCTTTGGAGATTACCTGAAAAAGAGAGCTGAACTTTATAAAATGTATTTGTCTATTAGGAATGCAACATATTTAGAATGGGCGATACATAATGTGTTAAATTGGAAACAAGATTTTGAACTGGATGATATTATTCATATTCATGGTAATAAAGATGAAATCTTTCCTTCAAAACATATAAAAAACTATATCGAAGTCGAAAACGGCACACATATTATGATTCTAAATAAAGCAAGAATCATTTCTAAAATTCTTGAAGAACAATGTGCCGTTAAAGTCTCATAAAAAATAATACTTATGAAATTTAAATTTTTACGCACAATATCCTTAGCATTGATACTTTTTGTAGGTTTCTTTTTATTAAACCTTACAAGAATTAAATCTGATAAAAATGAAACTGCTAACATCAAAAAAGATTCTATTAGCATAGATAAAAGTGTTAGTGATACGTATGAAGTAAAAGCTGTAAAAGTTCCAGAATCTATGGAATTTGCAGGAGAACGAGTACCTTTAGAAAAATCAGATATTTTCGAAAGATTAGATAGAGAATTATTGGTGAACACCTATTGGCAATCAAATGCTTTATTATTAATTAAAAGAGCAAATAAATTTTTCCCTTTAATAGAACCATTACTAAAAAAGTATAATCTTCCAGATGATTTCAAATATTTATGTGTTGCAGAAAGCGCCTTAATTCAAGTACCTTCTTATAAAGGTGCAGCTGGGTATTGGCATTTTTTACCTTCTACTGGACGAGAATATGGATTAGAAGTTAACAAAAATGTTGATGAGCGTTATAATTTAGAGCTTTCAACAAAAGTTGCTGCTGAATATTTGAAAAAATCTAAAGAAAAGTTTGGTAGTTGGACTTTAGCTGCGGCAGCTTACAATGCTGGAAATGGTAGAATTTCTCAACGTTTAAAGGAACAAAAAGTAACAGATTATTACGACTTGCTATTAAATGTGGAGACTGGTCGTTATTTATTTCGAATTTTAGCCTTGAAAGAAATTATGTCGCATCCAAAAAAATACGGTTTTCTTTATGAAGAGGATGATTTATATACATATCCAAAGGTAAAAGAAATTATTATAGACAAACCCATTGAGGATATAGCCGATTTCGCTAAACAATACAACATTACGTATAAGGAATTAAAACTAGTCAACCCTTGGTTAAGAGAAACAAAACTCAATAACAAAAGTGGTAAAGAATATAAAATCAAAATTCCATTAAAATCATAAACAAAGCCCACATAATGTGGGCTTTTTAAATACTATTCTATTTATTTGTTTTAATAATCTAACTTCTTAAGATAATCTAATTTAGATTGCCAAATATCTAATTGCTCTTTAAATTCATCAATACCTTTTCTTACGTTTTGTACCAATGGATTATCTTCTGTTGCATTTGATATGAAACTTAAATTATTTTCTAATTGCTGCATTTCTCGGACGGTCTCCGAAATTTTCTTACGAATAAAAAACTGCTCGCTATCTAACTTTCTGTAATCTTCTTGAGCGAATAGATTGTCAACAATATTCCTGAATTTCATCATTTCTATTTCTTCACGATCTAAATTCATTGAAGTTAACTTAGCATCAACTTCTTTATTGAATTTACCATCTAAATGACGAGCATTTCGAGGCAAGGAACCTAACTCTCTCCATTTTACAATAGCTTCTTTAACATCTTCTACAGAAAGAGCATCATTATTTTTAAAATCCTCAATGAATTTTTTCTTCTCTATAACTACAGCTTCTTGTTCTTGAGAAACTCCATCTCTATGCGCGTTCAAACGATCAAAATAACTATTACAAGCTGTTTTGAAACGATTCCAAATTTCATCAGAAAACTTTCTTGGAACATGTCCAATTTTCTTCCATTCAGATTGAATTCTTTTCATTGTATTTGTAGTAGTCTCCCAATCATCACTATCTTTAAGGCTCTCAGCTAATTCTACTAATTCCATTTTCTTTCTCAAATTATCTGTTTGAGAAGATTTTTCTTCCTTATAGAATTTATTTTTGGCCGAATTGAATCTTTTTGTCGCCTCTTTAAGCTTTTGCCAAACAGCTTCACTCTTGTTATATGGGAGCTTTCCAACATCGAAGTATTTCTTTCTTAGCGCCTCAATCTCCTTAATACTTCTTTGCCAATCTTTATGAGTTTTATTCTTAGAGAAATCGTAGTTATTAATTTTTTCTACTACTAACAATTTCTCATTAATAATTTCTTGGTGTTTTGATTTTAAATCTCGGAAAAAATCATGACGCTTATCATGAAGCTTCTTTGTAGCATTGCTAAATTTATTCCAAACATCTTCTCTAAACTCTCTACTTACAGGTCCTACCTCTTCTTTCCAAAGACGATGTAACTCTTGTAATTCTTTAAAAGCAACATTTACATCTTCAACCTCTAATAAAGCTTCTGCTCTATCGATTAACTTTAATTTTTCTTCTAAATTATGTTTAAAATCGAGCTCTCGAAAATCTTGATTTAAATGCAATAAATCGTAAAAACGCTCAACATGATGATGATATGTTTTCCAAGTATCATTATACCTTGTTCTAGGAACTGGACCTACAGATTTCCATTGCTCTTGAATTTTTTGGAAATCATTATACATTGTTTTAGGATCTGCATTTTCGATTAAGTTTTTCAACTCCTCAATCAATGTATTCCTTCTATCTAAGTTATTTTTAAGTTGATCATCAAGTTGTTTGTAGTAATGATCTCTTTTTTCTTTATACTCTTTTAATAACTTATTGTATTCAGTTTTTATAGGGCTAGAAAATTGAAAATCTATTGAATTTCCGCCTTCCGCCAAAAACTCTGCTTTCTTTTCAGATAACAACTTACCAAATTTAAGAGTGAACGCATTCTTAATTGCGTCTGCATTTTTTTTGATTAGATGAACTGGATTATTTTTTAAAAGGCTTTTTAGTTCAGAAACGAGTGTATCCAATTCCATACCGCTGTAATCTTTCATTGGTATTTCATTGTTTTCTTCTTTTTCAGAATTTTCAGCAACCACGTTTTCTACTTCGCTAACTGCTGTTTCTGTCTGTTCTGTTTCTTGGGTAATTTGGTTTTGAGATTCTCCTTTGGTATTTTCCTCTAAGTTATTATCACTATTTTCTAACATGTCAATGATGTTTAAAGTTCCAGTTTATTTATGCTAAAGATAATGAATATTTATTAGCTCGAGGTTTTATTTAAAGAACTTTAAAACAGTTACGAATTTGATAAAATTCACTTAACTTTTTTGCCAAATTCTCCATGCTTTCTCTGCCTGAAGTTCCAACATTTCTAATCCGTTTTTAATGACTGCTCCGTTCTCCTCTCCTTTTTTTAGAAAAAGTGTTTTCGCTGGATTGTAGATTAAATCGTAAAGAATATGATTTACACCTAAATAATCATAAGGAATATCTGGACAATTTTCAATGTTTGGATGTGTTCCTAAGGGAGTACAATTAATTATCAATAAATAATCTTTAATAATTTCTCCATTAAGTTCATCATAAGTTATAGTATTATTCTTTTCTTTTTTTCTAGAAACAAAACACACTTCTATATCCATATTTTTTAATGCAAAAGCAACCGCTTTTGACGCTCCTCCAGTTCCTAAGATTAATGCTTTTTTATGAAGTTTATTCAAATAAGGCTCCAACGATTTTTTAAACCCATAATAATCTGTATTGTATCCTTTTAACTTACCACTTTTTGTGATTCGAATGGTATTTACCGCTCCTATTTTTGCAGCTTTTTTATCTATTTTATCCAAGAAAGGAATCACCTCTTCCTTGTAAGGAATGGTGACATTAAAACCAATCAATTGTTCCTTGTGTTTATCAATTAAAAGAGGAAGTTCATCTATTTGATGCAAATCAAAATTAACATATTTGTGATTTGTCAATTCTAATAAATCAAACTTTTCAGCGAAATATCCTCTTGAAAATGAATAAGAAATATTTCTACCTAATAAACCAAATAGTTTAACGTTTTCGTCTATTTCCATAATAATCGATTGCAAGAATTAGAACTATACCAACCAAGATAAAACCGATAGAAATTAAAGTTTCATTATCTTTTATATTTGGTAGATATCGTTCATAGTTTTCTATTATTTTATTGCCTTTAGAATCTAATAGAAAAATACCTTCTTCAGTTTTATAGATGGTTTCTTTCCATGGCCAAACTATACCTAACGACCCTGTAATAAAACCAATAATAATTGCCGTTACTTGTTGCTTCCATTTTTTTAAAACATATCCTAACAAATGAGATATAGAAACCAATCCGAAAGCAGATCCTAGTGTGAAAGTCACGATGATTTTTAAATATCTAATTTTCACTGGATCACTTAGAACTGAAAAATCTCCTGTTACCAAAGAAGAGATAACACCTCCAAGAACGTTTACACTATCCACTAAAAGCAAGACATAATTCCCTAATAAAATTAGAATAAAGGATCCTGATAACCCTGGCAATGTCATTCCTGAAACTCCAATAATTCCGCAAATAAAAACAAATACTAAATTATCGTTTTCTTTTGCTGGCGACATAAAACTAATGGCAATACCAATAGCCGCCCCAATGAAGAGCCAAGCTAGATTCTTTAATCGCCAATCACCAAAGTCTTTTGAAATGTAATAAATCGAACCTATAATCATTCCGAAAAACCAAGACCAAACATAAAGTTGATAGTTCTTTAAAAAGTAATCTAAAACTAAGGAAACACTAAAGTAACTAAACATGCTTCCTAGCATTACCCAAACTAGAAATTGAAAATTTGTGTATCTGGCAAAGCTTCTAAATCTCCCATTAAATAGTAACTTAAATGCATTTAGATTGATCCTTCTAAATGTGTAAATAAGTTCTTCATAAAATCCCATGACAAAAGCAACCATTCCGCCAGAGACTCCAGGAACTTTATTTGCTCCTCCCATAGCTAAGCCTTTTAAAAAAAGACCTACTTTTTGGCCAAACTTTCTTTCTTTATACATGAGTTAATGATAAACTATATACTTTTTTGAGCTAGTTTTTCTAACAATAATATTACTCCAAATCCAACTAGCGCGAGTAGGAATGCATACATAATTTGAGGATCACCGTCAAAAGAAGACGGTAAAATAGATTCTTCATTGAATGGCACTTTTTCACCATGCGAATTCGTTCTATAAGTTAACACTTTCTTCCAAGGCCAAATTTTATTCAATGAACCAATTATAAAACCAGTTAGCGCTGCTAATGTTAGATTCTTATAGTTTGCAAACAACCATTTTAACACTCTTGAAAAAGACAGTAATCCTGTTACTGCACCTAACATAAATACTACTATTATCGGAATATCCTTATTCGTAGCTGCATTTAAAATTGGTTTATAAGCTCCCAGTAAAACTAAAATAAAAGAACCTGAAATACCTGGTAAAATCATAGCACAAATTGCAATAGCCCCAGCTAAAAATATAAATGGCATGGAAGAGTCTTCTGAAACTAACGGCGGTAGTGTTGTGATAACATAAGCTAAAATCGTTGTACCGATTAACAATAAAACCGAAAGAATGTTCCACTTTTCAATTTGCTTAGCTACATAAATAATACTAGCTAATACCAATCCAAAGAAAAAAGACCATAATAAAATCGGATGGTTCTTTAACATCCAAGTAATTGCATTTACTAATGATAAAACACTTACAATTATTCCTAAAAATAATGCCAATAGAAAATTACCATTGAGTTGTTTCCAAGCTGCTTTAAACCCGTCAGACTTTAACGTTTTAAAAAGATCTAAGTTAATATTACTAATTGATTGAAGTAACTCCTCGTAAATTCCTGAAATAAATGCTATGGTTCCTCCTGAAACTCCTGGTACAACATCTGCCGCTCCCATAGCAACACCTTTTAAAGAGATTAAGAGGTAATCTTTAATTTTTCTGTTCATTTTTAGTTTTTGTAGAATCTGGTTTGGTTTTAAAGCTGATAAGCTTTCTTTTCTTTACAATAATACTATCTTTTTTCTCTACTTTCTTCTTTTTCTTTTTAAAACCTAGTTTTTCTCCTAGTTCAGAAATGTTATTAAAATTAACCTGATAAGAAAGACCTAATCCTTGTGTGTAACCTTCATTATCAATATCAAACTGGACATCGTTAGGTTTGTTAAAAAACGTTCCTCTTAACGTTCCTTCCTCGTTTAATAAAACCTCTACTTTCACCTCTCCTACAACACTTGTTTGCGTATTTCCTCCTACAGGAACCCCTACTCTACCATTCACTAGAACTCTATCAGAAATTTGTGTGGAAACTGATACATCAACTTGATCGTCGATTGCATTTTGAAGCTGATCTACATTAGTTCTATCTCCCTGAACATATCCTAAACCAACCTGAAACTTACCATCTTCTTTATTAATTACACTAGATAGAATGCTCGTTGCTACTTGCGCTGCTGTTCCGGTTAAACCTTGAGATGCACTATTTCCAATAGCTTCTTCATCGTAAAAAGTTCCAAAAGCCATTAAAAAAGTAAAATGTTGCATCTTAGTGTTTAAGTCGTTTTCATTCAATTTAAATTCTAATTCTGAAGCTACTGTTGAATTTGCGTTAGGAATTTTAATATCAAACTCTTGTTTAGAATCGAATAATCCACCAGTAATTTTAGTGTATAAGTCTATTGGAATTTTTCTAGTTGAATTAATATTATCTAATAATTGAGCAGGATTTGCTTTTGTTTGATAGATTGCTGTTAAATCAAGCTGAGCATTTAGCGGATCACCTGTCCAAGAAATAGTACCTCCTCGTTGTACTGTAAAAGGTTTACTAATAATTCCTCCGTATTTGAAATTATAAACTCCTTTTTCTATGGTGATTCCACCATCCATAATAAACTTCCCTCTAGTGTCAATTTCTATATTTAAATTCCCATTTCCACTACCTTTTAAATCACTACCAGAAACCTTATCGATTACAACTTGCGCGACGGCATCTTTGGTTACTGCCAAATTAAAATTCAGGTTTAACCCTTTTACCTTGTCAATATTTAAAGCTTCGAAACTACCTTCTTTTTCATCTGTTTTGAAACGAATCAACTTATAATTATTAACTGTTGAAACATCATTTAAAGGAATTACAAATAGTGTACCTGGTTGGGTTCTTGCGTTCACATTAATACTAAGATTACTGGTTAATCCTCTGATTTGCGCATTCCCTCTTATTAAGCCTTTTCCGTAATACGGCACTTCCTCCGCTTCCTTTGTGTCTAAAACCAATAAATTTGGAGAATCAATATCAAGCTTCATATACCATTTTTCAAAATCTTGATGGGTAATACTTCCTGACAAAGAACCTTTTGTATCGTATTTTGTATCCTCTAAAATCATATCATTTATAATGAATGACTGATTAAAAAGCTGTATTGTTGTATTGTTTATAAAGTCAAAGTCAATATTTAAATAAGGAAAAGTCAAACCGGCATCAGCAAGAGAAATATCTCCTTTGAAGACGGGATTAACTGCAGAACCTTTTGCGATAAAATCACCAGATACTCTACCACGGATATTAGAAATTACATCTCCACCAAACTCACTATATCCATTTAATTCGTATTCTTTAAAGTTAATATTTAAATCAACTTGAGGATCTTTCTGAGAAAAATCTAACCCTCCTACAATTTTTACGTTATCAAATTTATAATCTCGTAATGAAATGTCTACTTTATACTTATTTAATGAGTTTTCTCCTTCAACATTTACCTTTAAAGTACCCTGAGAGAAATCATTTACTATAACATCTTGAACAGTAATGTTTGCAATTGGAGCCACAAGACCTTCTTCTTCCTTTAAGGAAACTTTACCGTTAAGTAATCCAGATAATGTTAAATCTTCCATTTCTGGTAGAACACCTAGTAATTCTACATTGGTAAAATTAGCCTTTAAATCTTTCTGATGCTCACCTAGTAAACTTCCTTCAAACTCAATTTTTTGTTCGTTTGAAACCAGTTGAAATGGACTGAAAACAAAATCATTCTTGGTTAAATCGAAAGTTAACTTATTATTCCTGTCATTTTTAGGATTAATTTGCCAATCGTAATTATTATGATTAAAACTTGATTTTTGAATTCCTACAACGGATTTGTGATCTTTGTTAATGGTATAGAAGAAATCTAAATTAAAGTTTTCAGTAAGTTTCTTTCCTCCTTTAAATGTTGATTTAAAAAACAAGGTATCATTTACTGTTCTATTGATTAAATTCAACTCTCCTAAATCGTAATGTTTGGTTCGTATTTCATTCGCAGTTAAATGAGTGTTATATAATTTGTTTTTATTATCTATTCTTAAAACAATCTCATCTATTATATTTTCATACGCTTTTACATTAGGTGAACTAAAGGTCAACTTCACCTCATTATCATTCGAATCAACTTTACCTCTAATACGCGTATCCTTATCAATTGTAATTTCCGGAAGAAAAACGCTCACAATTTGATTGTAAATTTTAAAATCGAATTTTATAAATTGATTCGGGTCCACCGGTATTGGCGTATAATTGGTATAAACACTTCCTAAAGCATTTCTAAAAACCGGTAATAAATCTTTAAATACGAACTTCCCTTCTAATTTACCCTGAACAATATCTTTAGAATTAACCTCAATGGTTTTAATACTGTCTTTTAAAGAAGAATTGATTTGAAAATCTTTAAACAAAAATGTTTTATACTCATTTTTATATGTCAAATCATTAAAGTCAGCTTTTCCAATAATGTTATCTAGCGTATTTCCAACAATGTCTAATCGCACTTTTCCTGCAATTTCTGAAATGCTATCTCTCTTAAAAAGATTTGTTTCTCTCAAATCTAATTTATCAATATCAGCGGTAAAATCAAACTTATTGATTTCCTCTGAAAAGTCGGCTAACCCCTTAAATTCTAGTTTAAAATTTTCATCATTAGACTTTAAATAACCATCAAACTTTTTCTTTTGAAACTGACCGTTTACATTCAAATTTTTATAAGTGTAACCTCTAAAATCAACTTTAGAAACATTCCCTATAATTACAGAATTTATATTATCAATTTTAAAACCAGTTCCTCGAACATCAGCTTTTAAAGATATCTTACCTAAATCCTCATCATCTGCTATTTTGGCCAAATCTAAATCTATAAACTCAATTTCTCCGTTATAAGTTGCGTAATCTATATCGTCTATATTAGTTAGTTGTAAGTCCGAGATGGTACTTCCTGCATCTGAGGTCATCGAGACAGTCGCCTCCATTAATTCAGGTGTTAATTTTATTAAACCTGAAAGTGAAAATTTTCCCAATCGTTTAAAACTTGTTGGTAACGTTTTTCCTAGAACATTGGGTAATAAACTTTTTAATTGATTGTAATTTGAAGCTACTTTGGACAAATCTGCATCATAGATAAACCCTCTTTTACTATTAAAAGCGTTTACAAACCCCATATCTCCACGAATTACCAATCCATTTTTAGAGTACATATTCAAATTAGGGGTACTAAAATTATTTAGAGTTCCATTAAAATTCCCTCTAAGAAATAACATGTCATTTCCTTGAATTTCATTGTAAAACTTATGAAGATCCTTTATCGATATCTTACTTTTTTGGAAGTTTGCTTTTAAACGAACCCTATCAGAAAAGTAAGCAAAATCCTCACGTTTATAATCGAACACTAATTCTCCGATAATATTTGTTTCATTATCGGTTATTAATGATAAGTCTTTAAACTTCATTTGGGTTTTAGTGTACGTAAAGTTCGTTGTTAAATTCGTGATATAAACATCTCTGTTATCCTTTAAATACAAACCACGAATGTTGGCATTAACATCAGGACCAACAACAGAAAAATCTTGAATATTACCTCCGGCGTTATAGGCAGCGTACTGTAATGGTTCACTTTTTTCAAAATCATAAAGTTTGAAAGTCAAATCATCTACATATATATTTTTTGTTTTCAGCACAAATGGATGCTCACTTTTCTCGTCTGAACCATCATCAAAAGCTTCAATAAAAACAGCTAAATTATCATCTTTTTCTCCTTTGTACTGCTTCATATGGAAATCTACACCACTAAGTGTAATATCGCCAAGATTTACTTCGTTATTTAAAACTTGTTTTACATTTTTAAGTGAAGTTCTTAAGCTTTTAACGAATATGAGTGTATCGTTATGATGATCTCTTATTTCTATTTCCTTTAGATTTACATTTCCAAGTAATGATAAATCTATTTTTTTTACGACTATATTGGTGTCAAAATCATCATTAATTCTATTAGTAACTACCTCTGCTAGTTTACTCTGAACAAAAGGAGTAGATAAAACAAGTACCAAAAGTAGGACGAGAATCAAGATGACTCTTAGGAAACGAAATATTATTTTACCTACTTTTTTAATGACTTTTAGTACAAAAATTAGACTATAAAAAACTACAAAAATTTTGCCTTAGTACAAAGAAACTGCAATTTTAACGAATATCTAACGTATTATGGATATTTTTGCATTTCAAAAACTTAAATAATTGGAAAAAAAAGAGGTCTATATTTTAGGTATTGAAAGTTCGTGTGACGACACTAGTGCTGCAGTTTTGCGAAACAATGAAGTTCTTAGTAATGTTATTGCTAATCAAGATGTACATTCTAAATATGGTGGAGTTGTTCCAGAGTTAGCCTCTCGAGCACATCAGCAAAATATTGTTCCGGTTGTACAACAAGCTATTGAACGTGCAGGAATCACCAAAGAACAATTAAGTGCAATTGCATTCACTCGTGGTCCGGGTTTAATGGGATCTTTATTAGTGGGAACCTCTTTTGCTAAATCTTTGGCATTAGGATTAAACATTCCTTTGATTGATGTAAACCACATGCAAGCACATATATTAGCTCATTTTATTAAAGAAGACGACTGTAAAATCCCTCCTTTTCCTTTTATCTGTTTAACTATTAGTGGTGGACATACACAAATAGTTAAAATTACAAATCATTTTGAAATGGAAATATTAGGAGAAACCATTGATGATGCAGTTGGTGAAGCTTACGACAAATCTGCTAAAATATTAGGACTTCCTTATCCTGGTGGTCCATTGGTAGATAAATACGCACAACAGGGAAATCCAAAAGCTTTCCAATTTACACAACCTAAAGTTGGCGATTTAGAGTTTAGTTTTAGCGGACTAAAAACACAGATATTATACTTTATACAAAAAAATGTGAAAGAGAATCCTAACTTTATTGAGGAAAACCTTTATGATATCTGTGCTTCTATTCAACATACAATTGTTGAAATACTAATGAAGAAAATAAAAAATGCCGTAAAGCAAACTGGTATTAAAGATATAGCAATTGCTGGTGGTGTATCTGCTAATTCCGAGATAAGAAAACGCCTGAATGAAGCAGATAAACATTGGGGATGGAATACTTACATTCCTAAATTTCAATACACAACTGATAATGCTGCAATGATTGCAATAGCAGGATATTTAAAATATCTTAATAATGATTATGCTGATATTTCTGTAGCAGCAAAAGCTAGATTAAAAGTAACAGAATAAAAAAAGAGCGAATTATACAATTCGCTCTTTTTTGTTTCTCTAAATTATAATTGTTATTTCGCCACTTTGATTGAGCAACCGATAGCTTTTGTTTCTGTTTTTCTCGGTGATTTACCAGCTAATAAATCATCTACTGCATTTTCTACGTATAACTCATTTACACTAGCTGCATCTCTTGCATTATCATCAATCGCTCCGATATAAGATAACACAAAATTCTTTTTCTCATTTTTTAAGATGAATACATGTGGCGTACGCGTTGCTCCGAACTTAGGGAATACTTTTTGTCCATCATCAAAAAGATAAGGAAAAGTAAATCCTTTCGATTTAGCTCTTTCTTTCATAGAATCAAAATCATCTCCCGCAGAAACGGCTGGGTCGTTAGGATTAATCGCCACAACTGGATATCCTTTTGACTTATATTTTTTATCTAAAGCTATAATTCTATCCTCATACATTTTAGAGTATGGGCAATGATTACATGTAAATACCAGGATTACACCTTTATCACTTTTATAATCATTAAGAGATACCATTTTACCATCTATATTCTTTAAAGTGAAGTTATCAACTGTGTCTCCTATTGCATATCCTCCTTTTGATTTTGTTGTAAAAGCAACCGTTACAGCAACTATTGCCAATACCAATATTGATTTTAAAGCTTTCATATATATTAGTTTATAAATTTTTGTAATTCAGTATTTAGTTCATCATATGAAAATGATTTTTCAAAAAAGGATCTTTTATTTTTAGAATAAATAATCGTTGCTGGAATCGCGCCGGACCAACTTTTATCAACTCCATTAATCCACTTATTCTGATTCGGATCATCTAACACCACTACTTCTGGCTCTAAACCATTGTTCTTAATAAACGGAATCAATTGGCTTTCTATTTCATTTGGAAAATCTAAACTAACCAATAATACTTCAACGTTATTAGATGCTCTTTCACGATAAATTCTTTCAACGGCTGGTAATTCCTCAACACATGGTTTGCACCAAGTTGCCCAAAAATTTACGACATGGATCTTATCATCTTTTTTTTCTAAATAAGGTTTTAACTCATCAAAATTTAACACCTTCAAGTCTTCATATGTCTTCTTGACTGCTTTCGTCGTTAGAACAACTTCTTTCTTTTTAGAATCTAATTCGATTTCTTTTTTAGTGTTTTCTTTACATGAGTAGATTAAACCTAATGTGAGAAAAAATAATATAATTGTCTTTATTTTCATCTTGTTAAAATTAATGAATGTAATTATCGAATGAGAAATATTAACTTTTTTTAACTAAAAAAGCCTCTAAAATTAGAGACTTTTCGCTTTTATTCTTTCTAATATAATTAATCAAAAATTTCATTAAGTAATTTAGCCAATCGTAAACCTCCTTTTTGTAATTGCTCTCTCACAATCGGAAAATGAACATACGAATATCTATATCTTAATTTTTCACCATTTTCAGCAGAAGCATACACCATTTTTGTAAGTTCATGAGACTCTTTAACCCAATCTAACAATGAACCATTCTGAATCGCTTTAATCTGATTTTTCGATAAATCCTTAGCATTATCTGCTAATTCTATATAACTCATACCCCATTTTCTTAGCATATCTTCATCCCAAACTCTGTGCAAGTTCGAACCCTTTCCGTGCCATTGAACCTGAATGGTATTACCTCCTTTATCTTCTTTTCTTCCAATATGTAAAGGCTGATGTAAATCTCCTATTAAATGAACTAACATTTTCAAATGAAATCTCTTATCCTCAATACTCGATTTTTCATCCTTCAATACCTTAATACAATAATTTACTCCAGTTACTAAATCACCTTTAGGATTCTTTTCTGAACTTTCATAATCGCTATCTAAAGGCATATTTACATAATGCCAACTATAATATTTTCTAAAATTTCTATCCGATTTAATCTCATCAGCATAAGTAGAAATAAAAGCTAAACTTTCACCCTGTAATAATTCATCTATTTTCTTTTTCGCCCTTCTCGACAGATGCTTTTCTGCAATTTTACCCGTTGCTCTATGTCCCGTTGGACCCCACGTATCAGTTATTGAATAAATTGATTGTGAAGCCATTATTAATGCTACGATAGCAAAGATTTTTATTCTCATTTTTTATCCGTTTTCGTTGCTAAAGTAATAATTATTTACCTCAGAAATTTGGAAAATTTAAAAAAAATATAATATATTTGTGATATCAAAATAATATCATATTAAAATTTTAGTTTATGGAATCAGAAAAAATCATCAAACCAGCAAATGGATATTTAATGCTAACCATTTTCTTCGTCCTATTTTTTGGAAGCATTACAGCATCTATTAAATATGAAAATCCAATATTCTTAATTATAACCTTTATAGCTTTAGTTTTATCTTTTGGATTCATCCTTGTTAACCCTAACACTTCGAAGGTTGTGTTATTATTCGGAAAGTATATCGGAACTATAAAACAAAACGGATTGTATTGGGCAAACCCATTTTATACTAAAAGAAAAATCTCTTTAAGAGCTAGTAATTTTGATAGTGAACGATTAAAAGTAAATGACAAACTTGGTAATCCAGTTATGATTAGTACGATTCTTGTTTGGAGAGTAACAAATACATACAAAGCAGCCTTTGATGTGGATAATTACGAAAATTTTGTCCGTGTTCAAACGGATGCTGCGGTAAGAAAACTAGCAAGTATGTACCCTTATGATAATTTTGCTGATGAAGGCCATGAAGAAGATATTACTTTACGTTCTAGTGTGAATGAGGTAAGCGAAACCTTAGAAAAGGAGTTAGAGGAAAGACTAGCAATTGCCGGAATAGAAGTTTTAGAAGCTAGAATTGGGTATTTAGCGTACGCACAAGAAATTGCTAATGCAATGCTTAAAAGGCAACAGGCAACAGCTATTGTAGCTGCTAGACACAAAATCGTTGAAGGAGCCGTAAGTATGGTTGAGATGGCTTTAGAAGAATTAAACAAAAAAGAAATCGTAGAGTTAGATGAAGAAAGGAAAGCTGCTATGGTAAGCAACTTAATGGTGATTTTATGTGGAGATAAAGATGCTTCTCCAGTTTTAAACACAGGAACTTTAAATCATTAATGAATAGTTATAATGAGTAAATATCAATTCAGTTACATTTTAGTAGATGGAAAAGCTGTTGTTAATAGTGAATCTCTCCAAATTTATAAAGATGGTGGGTTAGTAAAGGAAATCAAGGAAAAAGGTTGGCTTTTAGTAATTTCAATACTTATAATTTACAAAATTCAAAAAAGTGTTTTTAAAAATGATTTTGAAACAACCATGGATTATGTTGGTTTTGGATTAAGGCTAGTCGTTGTAATATTCATTGTTGCATTAGTTTTCTACTATTTACTTAGATACAACTGGTTAAATACCATAAAAATTAACATGATAGAATCTATCGAAATAGAACAAAACAAAAATGAAACTGAATTGAACATTGTAACATCTAATAAAAGAGAAAAAACTATTGTGTTTAGAACATTAGAAAATCAAGTTGAACCTTTTATTGAAGATTTAATGAAGAGAAATTCAAGAATTGTAATCAAAAACAGTTAACTATGAAAGAATATAAAGTAATTATGCCTAAACTAGGTTTTAAAAACAGGTACAGTAAATTAGAAGAACTCCTAAATCAATATGCACGAGAAGGTTGGATCTTAAAGCATATCGGTGAAAGTTGGACAAACATCGTTTTTGAAAGAGATAAAAACAGATAATTAGAAGATACAAAATGCGAGTATTTAAAGAAGAACAGCGATTTACACAAGCATGGATTATTGTAGTTCTTATTATGAGCTCAATAGTTCCGTTAGTACTTTTTATAAGAGCCTACACGAATAACGAAATGTCTTTAAGACAAGTTATTTTTGCCTCTTCTCTAATTCTAATTAGCTTCCTTTTCATATTTGTTTTCAAGCTTTCAACAAGAATCGATCAAAAAGGAGTTCATTATAAATTTTCACCAATACATTTTTCTTACAAACTAATCAGATGGACAGAAATGCAAGATGTTTACACTAGAAAATACGACGCTATTAGTGAATATGGAGGTTGGGGATGTAAAGGAGGAATATTTTGGAAAAAAGAAAACGGAGTTGCATTCAACATATCTGGAGATGAAGGTCTCCAAATAATAACTAAGGAAGGAAAAAAAATACTAATAGGAACACAACAAATTACAAAGGTACACCAATGTATTAACCATTACTTTAACAAAGAAAACAATGATTAAACTACTACTATATCTTTTTTTATATATCACTCATTGGGTGATTACATTAATTTAAATTATTTGGAAATCATATTATGGCTAAGAAAAAAGCATTTGCATTACGTATTAATGAAGACATGCTCAAAGCAATTGAAAAATGGGCTTCTGACGAATTTCGATCTACCAATGGTCAGATTGAATGGATGCTAATGCAAACGTTAAAAGAAGCTAAGCGTGAACCGAAAAAGAAAAACGAGGAATAAAACATCCGTTAACACTTTTTTAAGAATTCCTATAATGAATTAGATGTATTTTTAAGTTTTCTTAAATCAACTAATTCATATTTCATGAAAAAATCTATCTCACTACTACTTTTACTAGTAACATCAATTGTATTTGGACAAGAGTTTTCTATGGACATGGTTAAAAACATGAAACCAAGAAATATTGGTCCAGGTGGAATGAGCGGAAGAGTTACCGCAATCGATGTTGTGCTAAAAAACCCAGATATAATGTATGTTGGAACTGCCTCTGGAGGTTTATGGAAATCTACTTCAGGCGGAATTAAATGGGATCCTATTTTCGATAAAGAAGTAACAGCATCTATTGGAGCTGTTGCAATCCAACAATCAAATCCAAGTGTTATTTGGGTTGGAACCGGAGAAGGAAATCCACGTAACAGCTTAAATGGTGGTTACGGAGTTTATAAATCTTTAGATGCCGGTAAAACTTGGAAATCTATGGGACTAGAAAAAACTCGCCATATTCATCGCGTTATTATTCATCCAGATAATCCTGATATTGTTTATGTTGCGGCCATTGGTTCTCCTTGGGGTGAACATCCAGAAAGAGGTGTTTATAAAACTACTGATGGAGGAAAAACTTGGAAACAAATTTTATTCAATAATAATAAAACTGGAACCGCTGATTTAGTTATAGATCCATCAAATCCTAATAAATTAATTGCAGCGATGTGGGAACACAAACGTGATCCTTGGTTTTTTAAATCTGGTGGTAAAGGAAGCGGATTATACATTACTCATGATGGTGGAGATAATTGGAAAAAAGTATCTGATAAAGATGGCTTCCCTAAAGGGGATTTAGGTAGAATTGGAGTGTCAATTTCTAGAAGTAATCCTGATGTTGTTTACGCTTTAGTTGAAGCGAAAAAAAATGCTTTATATAGAAGTGATGATGGTGGATTCAAATGGAAAATGGTTAACAATAAATCAGGAACTAACGGAATTGGAAATCGTCCTTTTTATTATTCTGAAATATATACAGACCCGCAAAACGAAAATCGAGTTTACAGTATTTACACCTACGTAAATGTTTCTCATGATGGAGGAAAAAGTTTTAAAATGCTTATGCCTGCCTATGGAGCAAATAATGGTGTTCACCCAGATCATCATGCTTGGTGGATTCATCCAGAAAATGGCAAATTCATGATTGACGGGAATGATGGTGGACTAAACATTACTAAAGATGGTGGTAAAACTTGGCGCTTTATTGGGAATTTACCTGTTGCTCAATTTTACCATATAAATGTAGATAATGAATATCCATATAATGTTTACGGAGGAATGCAAGATAACGGTTCTTGGAGAGGTCCTGCTTATGTATGGAAAGCACAAGGAATTCGTAACTCTTATTGGCAAGAAATTAGTTTTGGAGATGGATTTGATGTTGTTCCAGACAAAGATGATTCTCGCTACGGATGGTCTATGAGTCAGCAAGGTTTTGTTTCTCGCTATGATTATAAAACCGGAAATAATTACACAGTTCGTCCAACCCATCCAGACGCCAACGTAAAATTACGTTTTAACTGGAACTCTGCGATTAATATTGATCCATTCGATAATGCTACAATCTACTTCGGTAGTCAATTCGTACATAAATCAACTGATAAAGGATTAACTTGGGAAGTTATCTCTCCTGATTTAACTACCAACGATAAATCAAAACAAAAACAGCACGAAAGTGGTGGTTTAACCATGGATGCAACTGGTGCAGAAAACCACTGTACTGTTTTAGTTATTGAACCATCGCCTGTTGAAAAAGATATGTTGTGGGCGGCAACGGATGATGGACAGGTTCATGTAACTAAAAATGGTGGTGCAAATTGGACTAATGTTTCGAAAAACATAAAAGGTTTACCTGTAAATAGTTGGATTGTTCAAGTAAAAGCTTCTAATAAAAATAAAGGAGAAGCTCTATTAATTGCTAACGATTATCGTCGTTTTAACTACACTCCTTACGCTTACCGCACAAAAGATTACGGAAAAACTTGGGAACGTATCGTAGATGAAAATGATGTTAAAAGTTACACTTTAAGTATTGTTGAAGATCCGATAGAGCCTAATTTATTATTCTTAGGAACTGATGACGGATTATACATTTCGTTTAACGCTGGTAAAAAGTGGACTAAATGGACACAAGGTTTCCCAACGGTATCTGTAAAGGATTTGGTAATACAACCTAGAGAACACGATTTAGTTATTGGTACTTTTGGTAGAGCCGCTTGGGTTTTAGATGATATTCGTCCATTACGAGCAATTGCCGCTAATCAAAACGTTTTATCTAAAAACTTTGAATTATTCGCTCCTCCAACCGCATACCAAGCTAGTTATCAACAACCAACTGGTAGCAGATTTGGAGCTGATGCTTTATTTAATGGTGAAAACAGACCTGGCGGTGCTTTAATTAAATACTACATTAATAAGCCAGAAAAGAAGTCTACAAACAAAGAAGAAAAATCTTCTGAAAAAGCCGATAAAAAAGAAGAGAATAAAATTAAGTGGGATTCAATTAAATTAGAAATTTATGATGGAGCTCGTTTAATTCGAACTTTAAAAAGAAAAGCTCCGAAAGAAAATGGAATTCACTCTATTACATGGAGAATGCGAGAAAAAGGAGTAGCAAGAGCTTCAAGAAGTATCAGAAAATCAAAGTTTGAACCTTCTGGAGTAACAGTTAAACCAGGAACTTATAGAATTAAGGCAAGTTTTGGAGATCAAGTCTCAGAACAAAATATTACCGTTGAATATGATCCTAGACTTACTATTTCCAAAGAAGCAATTGATCAAAAATATAATACTTCTAAAGAACTTGAAAAACATCAAGAAGTTATGGCTAACGCTGTAAAACAATTAGTTGAAAGCAAGAATATTGCAGAAGGTTATAAAAAAGAATTATCAACTAAGGATAAGGAAAAGTATAAAGATCAAATTAAATCTTCTAAAGACATCATTAAAAAGATAGACACCATACTAACAGTTTACTTAGGAAAAGTAGATAAACGTCAAGGAATTGTTAGAAGTCCTGATCCAAATGTTAGCTCGAGATTAGGAACTGCTAGTTGGTATATCAATAGTCGATTTGGAAATCAAACTCCAACAGAGACCCGACTAGTCAATCAATTTAAAACGTCTTTAAAAGATGCATTAGGACAAACCAATGCATTTTTCAATAAAGATTGGCCGGCATATAAAGCAGAAGTTGAAAAAATTGTAATTTCCCCGTTCAAGGAAACCAAGATTTTTAGCTTAAACTAATACATATAAAACATAGAAAATCCTTGTTTAATTTACTATTAACAAGGATTTCTTTTTGTTTAAAACTTTCGAATAATATGAAAAAAATAGCCCTACTTGTACTTTTTGTTGTGGGAGCGCAATTTGTAAAAGCACAAGAAAACCCTGAAAAAGAATTAGGTGTATGGTATATGTACAATGGTTCTCATAAAATATCGGACAAATTCAGTATTAAATCAATGGCACATTTTCGTTTCTACGAATTTGGTGACGATTTACAACAGTATATTTTGCGTTTTGGCGCGAACTACAAGTTGAATAAAACATTTAGCGCTACCCTTGGATATGCTTTTTTAGATACGGACACAACCTTTGGAATTGAGGGTGGTACTTTTGATGATCATCGTATTTATGAAGATATATTATCAAACCATAAAGCAGCCAATTTAAGTTTCGCTCACCGTTTGCGAGCAGAACATCGTTTTTTTAATTCTCAAACTGGTCATTTGTTAAGATATCAATTAGGATTAGGATATCCAATCTCAAAAAAATGGTCGAGTTATATATATGATGAAGTATTTTTTGATTTTGACGGTGGCGATGCTTACAACCAAAATTGGTTTGGATTAGGAGTTAAATACCAACTTTCAAAAACTGCAAAACTCCAGCTAGGTTATATGAGTATTAATATCAATAATCAAAATTTAGATCGAATTCAATTGGGAATTGCAATAAGCACTGACCATAGAAAAAAAGCAAAATAAAAAATTTGATACCTTAGCAAAAACTTAACAACTAATGGAAAATCAACCGTTCTTTACTAACGATGCAATTGTATTCGGAATCTTAATGATTTCTCTCGGATTCGTTTTTTATACTGAAAGTATTAAAAAAGGATTCTGGTTAAAATTTTATAAAATCATCCCAGGATTATTAATGTGCTATTTAATTCCAGCTATCTTTAATTCTCTTGGTATTATCTCTGCAGATACCTCTAAAACATATTATATCGCTAGCCGATTTTTATTACCTGCCTCTTTGGTATTAATGACTTTAAGTATTGATTTAAAAGCCATTTTTAATCTCGGGCCTAAAGCATTAATTATGTTTTTTACAGGAACAATAGGAATTATAATTGGTGGTCCTTTAGCTATTCTATTAATCTCTTTGGTTTCTCCTGAAACCGTTGGAGGTTTAGGATTTGACGCGGTTTGGAGAGGGTTATCAACTCTAGCCGGAAGTTGGATTGGTGGAGGGGCAAATCAAGCAGCTATGTTAGAAATTTATCAGTACAACCCTCAAAAGTATGGAGGAATGGTTTTGGTTGATATTGTTGTAGCCAACATATGGATGGCCATTTTATTAGTCGGTATTGGAAAGTCCGATAAAATTGATAACTGGTTGAAAGCAGATAATTCGGCAATTGAAGAATTGAAACAAAAAGTAAGTTCTTTTGCGGAGAGCGTAAAGCGAAATCCTACCTTGACTGACTTAATGATTCTTTTAGCCTTAGCTTTCGGCGCAGTTGGTATTGCACATTGGGGTGCACAATCTATCTCATCATTTTTAACAGAAAATGTAAGTGCTGTAGCCGATAAAAGCTCTGCCTTGTCATCATTCTCCTCAAAATTCTTTTGGATGATTACCATTGCTACGGCAATTGGTATTGGACTGTCATTTACCAAAGCTAAAAATTATGAAGGCGCGGGAGCAAGTAAATTAGGTAGTGTTTTTATATACATACTTGTTGCAACGATAGGAATGAAAATGGATTTAAGTGGAATATTTGAAAACCCATGGTTGATTGTAGTTGGTTTAGTTTGGATGGCTATTCATGCTGGATTATTAATTTTAGTTGCGAAATTGATAAAAGCTCCATATTTCTTTTTGGCAGTTGGAAGCCAAGCAAATGTCGGTGGAGCGGCTAGCGCACCTGTAGTTGCAGCGGCATTTCATCCTTCTTTAGCAACTGTTGGTGTGCTATTAGCAGTATTCGGATATGTTGTCGGAACCTATGGAGCCATTTTGTGTACAATTTTAATGGAAATCGCCTCAAAAGTTGCCTAGAATTCTGCATATTTGCAATCGAAAATTTAAAACACACATGAGAAATATTATCGCATTAGTATTCGTTTCTTTAATAGCTTTTTCCTGTTCATCAGAGAAGAAAAAAGGAAACATGGTAGTATCTGGTCAAATTAAAGGTCTGAAAAAAGGAACATTGTATCTTCAAAAAATGAAAGATACAGCCATCGTTTCAGTTGATTCTATTCAGTTATTAGGTGATGATAAGTTTTCTCTTACTGATAATGTAGACTCTCCGGTAATGTATTATTTAACTTTTGATGGTAATACTACTCCTAAGAAAATAATGTTCTTTGGAGAAAAAGGAAACATTACAATTGAAGATAATGTTGAAAATTTTGGAATTGAGCCATCTATTACTGGATCTTCAAATCAAGAAGTAATGGATAAATTCAATGAAATTGATAAGCAATTCAAATCAAAACGTTTAGACTTCATTGCAAAAGACTTAGAAGCTCGTTCTAAAAATGACAGTATTAAAGCTGACAGTTTATCCAAAGCTTTCAATAAATTAGTTCGTCGTCGTTTCTTATTTGCAACAAATTTTGCGATTTCAAATAAAGACAGTGAAGCAGCACCGTATATCGCTTTAACTGAATTATATGATGCAAATTTATATTTATTAGATACAATTAATAATAGTTTATCAGAAAAGGTAAAAAACTCTGATTACGGTAAGCGCTTGAACAAGTTCGTAACTGAGATAAAAGAAGCTGAAAGTAAAAAAGCGGAGTAAGTTTTAAGTACTTCTATCCTATAAAAATATAAAGCCTTTCTTTTCAGAAAGGCTTTTTTTGGTCTTTTAGTTTAAGTTCAGTAGCATTCCCCCAAATTTTACTTTCCCTTAAAACATAGGATAGACCCATGGTGTAAATATATGAAAAAACTAAGAAACAATTGATTTACTGATTATTAAGCTGTTAGTTAGTTTTTATTCTACTAAAAAATGACAAAAAAGTATCAAACAATAGATTGTTCATTTAGAAATCTTAAATAGTTACAATTAGGGGCAGATAGAGATACAAATGAACAGATTGACTCGCTAGGCTCGCAATGACAAGCAAAAAGCAAACGTCATTCCCCGAGGATTTATAAATAGTGTATATATATTAATTACTATTCTTCTTACTCATAATCGCCACCAGTTACAAACTGGCGGGAGCGGGGAAAAGATTGCCTCGCTAGGCCCGCAATGACGTACTCAACAAAACTATCGTCATTCCGAGGAAAGTTGTAAACCTGTTTTAACAACTTGACGAAGGAATCTCATTATTAAATATAAAGATTGCTTCGCTTCTATATCTAGAAGCTCGCAATGACATAATACAAAAAAGAAAACTCGGAAATGATTTCCGAGCTTTTATTAATAGTATATATCTTAATTGTTAGTGTTAATTCTCACGGATTGCAAATCCGCGCTATCGGGTTTTAAAAATAGTATATAACTTTATATTATTGCACGGATTACAAATCCGGGCCATCGGGTTGCAAATCCGCGCTATCGGGTGCAGGTCCGCCAGCTAATGAACCAGAAACTGTATCACAATAAGCAACAGCTCCTCCACATTGATTTGTTGCATCAATAGCAGCTGATAAATCTGAATTGTAATCTTTTGTCCAAGATTTACTTCCGTTTGCACATCTACAGCTATAGCTAGCACCTCCAACAATAGTTTTTAACTGATTTTTTGATAACGCTTTAGCGTTCATGTTTTTTAAAAATTCCATTTCTTTTTGTATTTAAATTTTTAATAATTGATTAATACTCCAACAAATATAAATGCTAAAAACATGGTCTTACTCACCCGAAAAGGGTGATTTTATAAAAAAGTTAAATATTAGGGTACATTTAAAAAGATTGCTTCGCTAGGCTCGCAATGGCAAAAAAAACGCCACTCCTAGAAGTGAAATGACGAAGGAATCCTAAAACTCTATCTCGTTCATAACTATAGTTTATACTTAATTGAAAAAAGATAGCCCGGAAATAATTTCCGAGCTATTGTAAGTATTAAAAAACTAATCATTTTTCCCCGGATGAAAAATCCGAGCTCTAGGAAATAAAATTTAACTTATTTGATAATTCTATTTCTCATTTTAAAGTGATTATATTTCCCTAAATTTATGTCATTATTATTAGGGTTTATACCTGAATATATTACTTCGAAATTCTCTCCTAGACAACCATCAATACCATTATCACATTTAAAAAAATTTGTTCTAACTTCACCGTAATATTTTTTATTTTTTACTTTAAAACTATATTTAATATAATACTTTCCTCCAGTATATGAAGCTTCAATTATCTTCCCAGTAGTGAATTTCTTATTTTCTGCTAACTCTTTTTCATTTATAAGGGTATTTACTAAAATTCCTACAACAATCAATACCACCGCAAAAAAAACTAATTTATCTCCAATTTTCATAATAATATATTTAATAAGCTTTTTGAGCTCCAAAAATAGTCCAATTATCTAAATTACTATTAATGTAATCTTCTACTTTTTTAACTCCACCTTGAATTATTGCAGGTCCAATAGACTGAACAAACCCATCTGTAGATAATTTATTACTATTAAGTCTACCTGCATAAAAACTCACTATTGTTTGTTCTACACTTTTAAATTGAATCCCATCAGCAAATGTAACGTCAACTCCAGCTCCAATAACTTCTACAAATTTGCTTCCGGTGACAGCAGTTAATGCTACTCCTAAAAAATTAACTTTCTTTATATTAAAATCATTAGTTATAAGCTCACTAGCAAAATCGTACGCCATTCTTCCTTTGAAACCTTGTGATACTGTACCTAAACTTAAATTACCTCCCGAAACAGCAAACGAAGCCACAACAGGATTACTAAGCACCAAAGTTCCACCAATAGTTACAGCTGCTAATTTGCTTAATGTATTACCAATTCCATTGGGGTCAGAGTTTAACCAGCCCGCTCTCCAATTCGCCGAAAAACCTCTGTAACGACCATCATTTCCTAGAGCGAAATATTCACCTCTATCATACCTACCTCGTATTTGTTTATATAAAGTAGGTGAAGATTCTCTTATCATTTCCAATATCTCCCAATCTCTTTCAGTAGGTTCATAACCTGTTTTATTATTAGTTGCTCCCTGTACAACAACTTCATCTAAAAGCTCAGTCCATTGTTTTGTTACAACATCCCAAATATAACTTGTTCCATCTCTATCAACAATCTCACCATCAAATTCACCATCTCTTTCGGGTGGCGATAAAACCTGTTCTGAATCAGCCCCACTAGGATCACTAAAATAAATAGGATTATTATCGAAAGCATTATAAGGACTTAAAGATAAATGAATAACAGGATCGATTACAGTCCATCTTCCAATTGAAGGATCATAACTCCTCCAATCCATCTCATATAAATTAACTCCTAAACCTTTTTCAAGTTCTTTTCCATTATAACCTAGTTTTTGAGCTATACTATTACCATTTGAGCTAAAGATACTGTTTTGGTCAACATGTTTTAAACCAAAAGGATAATAATTAGATTCATCTAATATTTCAGAATTACTTGTAATTAAACCATCGTTATTAATATCTGCATATGATAAACGAATGTTTCCTAAATGGTCCTTGTATTGATATACATAAATAAATTGATTATCATCATACTTAATATAACCTTCGGTTTGGTTTATGTACTGTAATTCTGAAACACTTCCACTAACTCCAGAGTTTTGATAAATGTAGTTCCCTGCATATTCCGTAGTCTTACCGTCTGTTTCAGTAGTTAACTTTACAGTTTTAGCCAACCTTTTTCCCCCAGCATCATACACATATTTAATAGTACCTTGACTTGTTGTAATTACATCTGGAAGGTTTAAATTGTTATAGGTTATACTGGTTATTCCTTTATTAAGATCAGATGTAGTATTTCCATTTACATCATAAGTGTAATCATCTACATAAGTTCCATCAGGGTTAGTATTGTTTACATCTTTAAAACCAAAATCAATTCCTGATGCATCAACAACTCTTTTAAGTTTGTTACCATTATCATAATCATAGGTTAAATCATCCATAGTACCAAACACGGTTGCTTCCTCATTAGTATGTCCTTGCCTATTTAGCGTTTGTATATTACCATTTTCATCATAGCTTAGCTCAACATTGTATTTAGCTGAATTATCAATAGCTTTAGTTAATCTGTTCAAGGCATCATATTGGTAAGTATACTTTTTAGTACTTGAATCAACATTTAATGTATTCCAACTAATTTCACTAATATTTCCATTATACAATTTATCAGCCTCATTTGTTGCATCTTCGTGCTTTAATGAATAATTAAATAAATCATTATCATTAGCGGTATCATTATTTATTTTCTTTAACCAACCTCTAACATTAAATGCATAATTTACTTTTTGCAATCTTTGATTACCTTTTCCTCCAACACCTTTTTCTATAATTTGACCTAGCTCATTGTATGAGTTTTCTACTATAGTCTCAAATGTAGTATTACTATTTGTAACTTTTAGATTTAATGCAAAATTTTGACTTGCTGTAGCTTTAAAACCTGGTAATAATACAATACTATTTGCTGCATTTATCACCTCAGTTCCGTTTGTGTTATTTAATTCAGAAGATAAAGTAACTGAATCTTCAACAGATTCATTACAATTTACCTCTCCTTTACTTAAACATTGTTTTTGAGTTAGTAATCTACCTGCTCTATCGTAATCTAATCTGTTTACAATAGATATATCTTCATAACCTTCTCGTTTATGAATTTCATTAGTTTGCAAAATTTTACCTAAAAAGTCCAATTTATACTCAACAATATCTATAGTATTTAAAAATGAATTATGCGAATATACATATATAGGTCTCCCGTTATTATCATAATAAATAACAGATGTAATCCAATGATTCGTGTCTAAAATTGCTTTTTTAGATACTGTTAATAAATCAGTAGTGTTACTAGAAGATTCTATGCCAAATGAAGTAGTTATGGTATTTGTAAGACCAGATGGTAATACATTTTCATAATTATCATAATAGTTAACTACATTAACTTCCAATTGACTAGTTGTAACAGGAAAAGCTAAATTCGAATAAAAAACATTTTCTCCATCTATTAAAACATTAACATTAGACCTAGTTTCAAATAATTGAGTACTTGAATTTGAGTTTACTTCGTTTTGAAGAGATTCTCTAGAAATATCTCTATTATAAATAGTGTTTAAAACTAACCTGTTTTTAAAATCATATTTTAATGAAACCCATTTATTTCTTTGTCTTTGTAAAGCATCTTGAGTAAAAATAATTTTATCTTCTCTATCATAAACTAAAAATTCCCATCCTTTTCCAGGTATTTTTCGTTCAATAATTCTTCCTTTTCCATCAAATTTAAACTGATGTGCTAAATCATTAAGATCCACTTGAGTTATTGTTGATTTTAATGATAATTTAGGTGACAGTACATAAGTTAAGTTATCAAAAACATCATATACATAATAGGTATCTATCTTCTCTGCTTTATTGAAACTTCTCTTTAAAATAATTCTACCTCTTTCATCCTCATAAGTTTCTGTAGTATTATCTGTGCTAAACTCTTGATTTGGTTGCCAATTTTCATTTTTTACAATTGATTTCTTTAAGGCTCCTTCAGGAAAAACTGAGTTTTCAACTAGTTCAGGATTACTTGTATTATCAGCAATTAAATTAACTGCAAACTTTCTAACGTTGTCTGAAGTTGAATTGATACCATATTCATATTTTACTGTATGATCTGTATCATTGTTCTCATCCAATTGCCAAGTATTCCCTTGAGCTGCTACTTCAAGTGTTCTGTTTAATGGTGAATTTTCAACTCTAGAATTTGTATAAGGATTTACTGTATTATCATACTCTGTAGTATTGTAATAACTTAATGTTTCTTGTTTAGCATTGTTAGATAATAAACCATTACTTGAGATTTTTGAATAAGGTAAATACTCTTTTAACAACTCACCATTTCCGTTATATTCATAGTGTTTGACAATATCATTTCCTGTAGCTCCTATTTTTATACCATTTTCCTGAATAATTCTTCCAGCTGGATCAATGTAAGTTATATTCTCAATAACTTTATCTGAATTAACCGAAGAAAGATTTTCACTTTTTACAGGTTCTGAATAAGAACGACTATAAGTATAATTTTGATTTTGATTGTCAAAATCAAAATCAACAAGTGGGCATCCGTTTTCTCTCGTTCCAGCTTCTGTAGGACATTCATCAAAGTAACAATTGGTTACATAATTAAGTGGCGGACAAGATGCTACAATTGAATCATTCGGATCACCAAAACCATCACCATCTAAATCAGCATACCAAGTAATATCTTTATTATTATAATTAGGATTGGTATCATCGCAATCTTGATTATTTCTTACATAATAACTTCCTGGAGAGGTACATGAATTGATAAAACTATTAGAATCCCCAAAACCATCATTATCAAAATCGCTGTACCAATTTACAGGTTGGTTAGTAATTGTTGAATCGTTATCATTGCAATCTTCATTATTACCAACATAACCATTATCAGGACAGAATAAAGGGAAATATTTTGGTTTAGTTGCTGAAGCATCTCCATAACCATCATTGTCCGTATCTTTATAATAGATACCTAATTTATAATTGCTATCAGAAGAATTATCATTGCAATCTTTAATAAAGTTAATAGGATTAGTAGAATCATGCCACAAACTAACATATTGACCATTAGAATCATAATAATCGTAAGATGCTCCTTCAACTAAATAAGGCATGACCCAATAATTACCATCAAAGAACTTTCTGGCCAGTTTATAAGTTACAGTTTCACCAGTATTTAATCCATTAACATCAAAAATATTGACAGTTTTAATTTCATCACTTGTACTTAGTCCATCTGCATTTCTATATGCAATATATTCTCCATTTCTATCTGGAAAACCATCATTATCAACATCCTTATAAAACTTATAAACTTTTGACCAAGAACCTAGATTTCGAAATGACCAATATGTGTCGGTCGCCTGAATAGCCCCTTTTAACGTACTAAAATTAGCATCTAAATATTGAGCATATTCTCTAGGATTCATTTGAGCATATATAGCAGAATATAGAAGTATAGATATTAGTAATAGTATCTTTTTCATAATCAATTAATTTCTTTTGTTTATTCTTGTTTCTTGCAATACGTTTTTATCTTTATCGAATAAGAACATTGTATTTCCATAAATGTCATATTCAACTCTTTCTCCCTCTCCTCTATTGTTTAATTTTGAGGTATAGCCTATTTGAGGTTTCATAGTAAAAGATTGGATGCTAGAATTAGGTGGTTGCACTCTTATTTCATCAATATATAAAGCATCTGTAGGTTTATTAATGAGAACAGCCCCACCATTATGAATTAAACTAACATAATTCCATTTATCATTAGAAAATTTCCAATATGAAACTAGATAACCTGCAGGAAATTCTCCTAAAGAAATAGTATTACCATTAAAAACATAATCTCCGGAAAATGCATTAGATACTTTAACAACGTCACTTTCATCTGAATTCTCAAAACTTTTTTTGATAAATAATTCACTAACAGAGGTAAAAGGTAGATTCGTTGTTAGAATAGCGTCAACATGCAAACCATCATACTCTTCACTTTTTTGATAAGCTTCTGTAACTGAATTTAAATTATTTCTTTTACCTAATAATTTTCCGTCAGAATCATAATAAAATTCAATAAAATTATTCGTCACAGGCTGAATTATCAAATTATTAGAATTATCATAATAACTATGAGAGAAATTATCTTCAAATAATAATGCTCCATTAAGATTAGAGTTGTCTACTGAATAGCTTTTAACTAATTTTACTTTTGCATTATTATAATCTCTATATTCATTTATTGAAGAAGAATTTAATAACCAATTGTTATCTTTCATAATCCAGTTATTAGTTTGAATAATCGGATTTGCGATATACAGAAATAGATCATCTCTATGACCAACTAACTCTCTGTAATAAACATAGTTTTGTTTACTTACTAGTTTACCTTTTGATGATGTTATCACTTCTTTAACTAAAGTGTAATCATTTGGTTCTTCAGAATTCTCATTTACGTATGTATAATCTATCTTTTGACTAGATAATATGTTTTCACCTGTTAAAGAATAATTAGTATTCTCTGAGCTACGAATAACTTCCCAAGCTCCATAAAAAAACTTAGGCTCTATTACATATCTAAATAAACTGGTATTTCTAGAGCCTGAATTCAAGTGAACATTATTGTATTCATAAACTTGAATTGGAGTCAAATTAACATTACTATAAGTATAAGTAGTTTCTTTAACCTTCTGATTATTTGAATTTAAATATTCAGTTTTAGAAATATTTTTATCTAAATAAAAACCTGACAAAGATGGTTCATAATAATTGACAACAGAACCTTTTTCAAAAGTATTCGTGTGAATGTTCTTTACACTACTTGAAATTTTTCTATAGAAAGAACCTGATTTAATTTGACTGAACTCTAAGTTTAACTCATTTACTTTTTGATCTAAAAGTGTTGTATTCTGGACTAATTCTACTGGAGAATCATATAAGTTATACTTTAAACTATTAGAAGTACTTTGAGGATCCTTTTCTGTAAATAAGGTTTGCCAAGGATACTGCATTAGTGTGTTATCGAAATACCCCTTAGAAAAAAGATGATCATTTGAAATATTTGGAATGCTTTCTGTATCAATAGGGATATAAAAACCTTCTGGTTCTTCGTAAATAAATTCCTTTTCTGATAGTTTGTTTTCTCCATCATAGGTTATTATTTTATCGACTAATAAACCTCCATAATACTGTCCATTGACCTCATTAATTTTGTATAAATATTCAATTAATTTTCCTTCTGGTGTAAGTATCGACTTTAAAACTCCTTTTTTCATATGATCTAAATTGGGTCTTCTATTTAGTTCACCTGATTGAGTTCTTATCATTAAAAACTGATTGAATTGATTATTGGTAAAGGCTCCGTTAGGATAATCAAAAAAATCTTTAGCTTGTGTATAAACAGTTTCTCCAGTCGGAAAAACATTATAGTTAAACTCCCTGAAAAGCCTTTTTGATGTTTTATTTCTTGCTATTTCAAATATCCTCTTAATCCTCAATAAGCCCTCAAAATCCTCTTGATTTTGTGTCTGTTGGGTATACTCAAAACTAAAACCTTTAATATAATTTCCAGTATTATCAAAAATATTTATTTGGTCTAGTAAGTTTATTTGTTGATTTTCTAACTTTTCAATTGGATAACCATGGCTAAAATCAATGAAACTTGAAAGATTTCGAGTAAATATTTCTTTTTTATAAATAAATTCAACCCTAATTTTATTTGTTATAATTTCTTTTATTTCTTTTCTCGAGATATCCTCAACCGATATATCTTGATGATAACCGTCTAAATAATAACTTTTACTTCCATCTCTTTCAGTTTCAATTGATCTAGTAGCTTTAGTATGCATGATATACTTATTGAGTATAGTTTCTTTATATTTGAAATCTATAAAATCAGTATTTTTATCACTAAATACTTTGTGTAAATAAAAATTAGATTTTACAATTGTATCTACATCCATGTAAGAATTAGCAATATATCTTTTTAAGTCATAAGGCAATTTCCTTTTTACTCCACTTCTAAAAATATAATTAATACCGTTCCTCTTCTTTATCTCTATATCTCCTGCCTTATCATAAGACTCAAAAAGTTGTTCATCTTGTTCATTAAGTCTATTAGCTATGTTAGCCACATCATTTATGGGATTCATAAATAAAGTAGATAAATAAAAAGAACCATTAGTGGTATAATTTTTTCTCATCAAGTATTGAAAATTATCTCCATTACTCATTGACACAGAGAAATAATCTGGATGAGCATCATGATTTTCATAGAGAATGCTATTGGACATTTCGGCTGTATATTCTTGAGGTATTGAAGAATTAAACCAACCATTTTCACTATAATCAGGCAAATGATTTATAGTTGAATTTATCTGTCCACCAGCTAGTAAGCTCCAATTATACCCTACACTAGAGGGAATATCAGAAACTTTAGTCCCAGTATTATCATAACTAAGAGTAATTGGAAATGTAGCTCCATTAATTTTAACATTATATAATGGTATTACTATATTAGTACTCTCATGTGTGGTATCATATGAAATACCATCATCTTCATTAACAAAGCTAAAATCCTGAGACATTACAAATGAAGACATACCAAAGACTAACAATACTAAAGATTGTTTTAGTCTATCAATTAAATAATAAAACATATTGAATTTATTTTATAACAATTTTTATTTCCCGGCTGCAAATGTACTATTAATTTTCTTTTTACCAAATAGATAAGGCCATTGAAGGACACAAAAAAACCGTTGAAAAATTCAACGGTTTAGATATTATAATTTGTTTACTTTTTAATTTTCAGAAACAATATATTCATCAACTAAATTTTCTAAAATATCAAGTGGTAATGGACCATTTGTTAAAACAACATCATGGAATTTTCTGATATCAAACTTCTCTCCTAAAGCTTTTTTAGCCTTTTCTCGAAGCTCTATAATTTTAATCATTCCTATTTTATATGCTGTTGCCTGACTTGGCATTACAATATGTCTTTCTACCATTTTAATGGCATCTAATTCGGCGTTTGGTGTATTATCAGTATAATATTTAATACCTTCTTCTCTTGTCCATTTTTTTGAGTGTATACCTGTATCTACAACTAAACGACAAGCTCTCCATAATTCCATGGCTAAACGACCAAAATCAGAATATGGATCAGAATAGAACCCCATTTCTTTAGGAATAAACTCAGAGTATAATCCCCAACCTTCTACATAAGCAGTATATCGTCCAAATTTTCTGAACATCGGTACATCTTTTAATTCTTGCGCAATTGCAATTTGCATATGATGACCTGGAATTCCTTCGTGATATGCTAAGGCTTCCATTTGATAAGAAGGCATACTTGCCATGTCATACATATTTGCATAATAAGTTCCTGGACGAGATCCATCTATCGCCGGCTGTTGATAAAAAGCTTTACCTGCAGACTTCTCTCTAAAGCCTTCAACAGCTTTTACTTGTAGACCTGCTTTTGGTTTTGTAATAAATAATTCATCTAATCGCCCTTTCATCGTATTAATGATAGCTGTCGCTTTATCCATATACTCTTTTCTTCCTTCATCAGTTGCTGCAAAATAGAATTGCTTATCAGTTTTCATAAATTCAAAGAATTCTTGAAGTGTTCCTTTGAAACCAACTTTTTTCATGATTTTTTTCATTTCTCCATGAATTCTCTCGACTTCTGCTAATCCAATTTTATGAATTTCATCAGCCGTCAAATTTGTAGTTGTCGTTCTCTTTAGAGCATTGTTATAAAACGCTTCACCATTCGGAAACTTCCAAGCACCATCATCAGTTGTCGCTATTTTTTCTTGCTCTTCTAAAGTTGATATTAACATCTTATATCCCGCTAGAACATCTTCTTTTAAAGCTTTTGTTGCAGCTTCTAATAATTCTTTCTTCTCATGATCAGCTATTTCAAGCTTTGAAACTTTAGATTCAAAATCAACTAATAGTGTGCTCTTCTTTTCTGAAGTATCAAAAGGTTGTCCTTTAACGAGGTTTCTAGAATCATCTAAGACTTTCGCAAAAACAAACTTAGGAATCATTATTCCTGCTTCTTGCCTCTTATTTAAACCGTCACATATTTGATTGAACATTGATTTAATTCCTTTCAATCTGCTTATGTAATTTTCAGCATCTTTTTTATCTGAAATTTGATGCATATTAATTAAAAATGCTGGGATTTCGGCTTGTGCGCCATGCATTTGATTAACAGGATAGGTATATAATCTGTATTTGTCATCGGAAATTGTATTTTCCAAATTTTGCTTGAACAAATCATAGCTAAGCTTGGTATTCTTATCTAAAGCCTTAACATTGACAGAATCATTCATCCATTGTAAAGCCTTTTTAGTTAAGGCCAACTCTTTATCCGCAAATGCATCAGACAAATTATCCCATTTATCAGCATCTTTTTTTATTCCAAGATAGGTTTGATACATTGGATGTAAATCCATTGATTGCTCAAATTGTTTTTGGAAAAACGCATTTACTTTTGACGATTCAGCTTGAATCTCCTCCGTAGTTGGTTGTGTTTCTTTTTGTTCTGTTTTACAAGCCACACTTACTAAAACAATAGATAATGCGACATATTTAGATATGTTTTTAAACTTCATTTTTGAAATATTTGAGTCCTAAAAATACGTAAATAAAAAACCGAAACAAATATGTTTCGGTTCTTATAATTTAAGCTTCTCCTGTCGTTCCTCCAAAATTCATTGGAATTGGAGGCTGCTCATAATCTTTTATTTCTCCATGAACCTGTTCGAACTTTCGAACATTATCTGCTAAAGCTTTTGTTAATCTCTTTGCATGTTGAGGAGTTAAAATAATTCTTGATTTTACTTTCGCCTTTGGAACACCTGGCATAATATTAATAAAATCAACGATAAATTCAGATACAGAGTGATTTATAATTGCTAAGTTAGAATAAGTTCCTTCAGCAACCTCTTGATCTAACTCAATGTTAATTTGTGGTTCTTTATTTTCTTCCATTAAAATATGTTATAAACTAAAAAGACCTCAATATGAGGTCTTTTTAAAATTAAATATTATAAGCTTTTTTCTATTTCATCTTTAGGACCAACGATGATGTTTTCGTAAGATCTGATACCAGTACCAGCTGGGATACGTTTACCTACAATTACATTCTCTTTTAATCCTTCAAGAGTATCAATCTTACCATTTACAGCTGCCTCATTTAATACTTTCGTAGTTTCCTGGAAAGAAGCTGCAGAGATAAATGACTTAGTTTGTAAAGACGCTCTAGTAATACCTTGTAATACCTGTTCTGCTGTTGCAGGTTGTGCTTCTCTTGCTACCACTAAGTTTTTATCTTGTCTACGTAAAATTGAGTTTTCATCTCTTAATTGACGTGCAGTAACTAATTGACCTGCTTTTAAGTTTTCAGAATCTCCAGCATCTTCAACTACTTTCATTCCGTAAATCTTATCATTCTCTTCAATGAAATCATTCTTATGAGCTAACTGATTCTCTAAGAACAACGTATCTCCTGAGTCAATAATTCTAACTTTACGCATCATCTGACGTACAACTACTTCAAAGTGCTTATCGTTAATCTTTACCCCTTGTAAGCGATATACTTCTTGAATTTCGTTTACTAAGTATTCTTGCACTGCAGAAGGTCCTTTAATTCTTAAGATATCTGCTGGTGTTGTAGCTCCATCAGATAATGGCATACCTGCTTTAATAAAGTCGTTTTCTTGAACTAAAATTTGGTTCGATAACTTCACTAAGTACTTCTTAATCTCTCCAGTTTTAGACTCTACGATAATCTCACGATTACCACGCTTAATCTTACCGAAAGAAACAACACCATCAATCTCAGCAACTACTGCAGGGTTAGAAGGATTACGTGCTTCAAATAACTCCGTTACACGTGGTAAACCTCCTGTAATATCCCCAGCCTTTCCAGACTTACGAGGAATCTTAACTAAAGTTTGACCTTCTTCTACTTTATCACCATTGTCTACCATTAAGTGTGCACCTACAGGTAAACTGTATGAACGTAAAGCGTTACCATCAGCATCTTCAATAATTAAAGATGGAATGATTTTTTTATTCTTAGAATCTGTAATTACTTTTTCTTGGAATCCTGTTTGCTCATCAACCTCTACAGAGTAGTTAATACCTTGCTCTAAGTTGTCGAATTTAACTTTTCCACCGAATTCAGAAACGATAACTCCGTTGAAAGGATCCCACTGACATACAGCATCTCCTTTCTTGATTGACTTTCTATCTTTATCAAAAATGATAGAACCATAAGGGATGTTATTCGTACTTAATGTAATTCCAGTCTTTTTATCAACAATTTTGATTTCAGCTGTACGAGAAATTACGATATCAACCTCTTCTCCGTTTGTATCTTTACCTTTTACAGTTCTTAAGTCTTCAATTTTAACGTTTCCATCGAACTTAGCAATTAACTTATTGTCCTCTGAAATGTTTCCTGCTACCCCTCCAACGTGGAAAGTACGTAATGTTAACTGAGTACCAGGCTCTCCAATCGATTGTGCTGCAATTACTCCTACTGCTTCACCTCTTTGAACTTTCTTCGCAGTTGATAAACTCTTACCATAACACTGCGCACAAATTCCTTTTTTAGACTCACATGTTAATGGAGAACGAACTTCTACTCTATCAATTCCTGACTCTTGAACCTTCTCAGCTAACTTAAATGTAATTAATTCACCTGCCTCTACTAAAACTTCATCTGAAGTTGGGTGATAAACATCGTGTAATGAAACTCTACCTTCAATTCTATCAGCTAAAGACTCAACGATTTCATCATTCTTCTTAAGTGGAGTTACTTCTAATCCACGTAAAGTACCACAATCTACTTCATTAACAATCACATCTTGAGAAACATCAACTAAACGACGTGTTAAGTAACCTGCATCGGCAGTTTTTAATGCTGTATCGGCTAATCCTTTACGAGCACCGTGCGTAGAGATAAAGTATTCTAAAATTGAAAGTCCTTCTTTAAAGTTAGAAAGAATTGGGTTTTCAATAATTTCTCCACCACCTGCTGTAGATTTCTTAGGCTTCGCCATTAATCCACGCATACCTGTTAACTGACGAATCTGCTCTTTCGATCCACGGGCTCCAGAATCTAACATCATAAATACCGAGTTAAATCCTTGCTGATCCTCACGTAAACGCTTCATAGATAATTCAGTTAATCTGTTGTTGGTAGAACCCCAAACATCAATCACCTGATTATAACGTTCCTTTTGAGTTAACATACCCATGTTATAGTTCATAACAATTCCGTCAACTTCTTTATTCGCCTCAGCAATCATTGAATGCTTTTCTTCAGGAATAATGATATCTCCTAATGAGAATGATAAACCACCCTGGAAGGCAAATTTATATCCCATATTCTTGATTTGGTCTAAGAACTCTCCAACAGAAGGAATATCAGTAACTTTTAAAATACCACCGATAATACCTCTTAAGGATTTCTTAGTCAATACCTCATTAATATATCCTGCTGCTTCTGGAACAACTTCGTTAAATAATACTCTACCAACGGTAGTTTGAATAATTTTCGTAACTACTTGTCCATCTTCTACATCTTTCGTACGAACCTTAATTCCAGCATTTAAGTCTACTCTACCTTCATTAAAAGCAATAGTTACTTCTTCAGGAGAGTAAAATGTTAAACCTTCTCCTTTAATTTCTAATTCAGGAGTAGATTTACGCTCTTTAGTCATATAGTAAAGACCTAATACCATATCCTGAGATGGTACAGTAATAGGAGCTCCATTTGCAGGGTTTAAGATATTATGAGAAGCTAACATTAATAACTGAGCTTCTAAAATAGCCTCTGGTCCTAAAGGTAAGTGAACCGCCATTTGATCCCCATCGAAATCGGCGTTAAATGCCGTACACACTAATGGGTGAAGACGAATTGCTTTACCTTCTATTAATTTAGGTTGGAATGCCTGAATACCTAAACGGTGTAATGTAGGAGCACGGTTTAATAAAACTGGGTGACCTTTAATTACATTTTCAAGAATATCCCAAACTACAGGCTCTTTTCTATCTATAATTTTCTTCGCAGATTTTACCGTCTTAACAATACCTCTTTCGATTAACTTACGAATAACAAAAGGCTTATATAATTCAGCTGCCATATCTTTTGGCAATCCACATTCGTATAATTTTAATTCTGGTCCAACAACAATAACAGAACGAGCAGAATAATCAACACGCTTACCTAATAAGTTTTGACGGAAACGTCCTTGTTTACCTTTTAAACTATCAGATAAAGACTTTAATGGTCTGTTTGATTCTGTTTTTACCGCTGAAGATTTACGTGTATTATCAAATAATGAATCTACTGATTCTTGTAACATACGCTTTTCGTTACGTAAGATTACTTCAGGAGCTTTAATCTCCATTAATCTCTTTAAACGATTGTTACGGATAATTACACGACGATATAAATCATTTAAGTCAGAAGTAGCGAAACGACCTCCATCTAATGGAACTAATGGACGTAATTCTGGTGGAATTACAGGAACCACTTTCATAATCATCCACTCTGGCTTATTCTCTCTATTCTTTTGAGACTCTCTGAACGCTTCAACTACATTTAATCTTTTTAACGCTTCGTTCTTACGTTGTTTAGATGTTTCAGTATTTGCCTTGTGTCTTAACTGATAAGATAACTCGTCTAAATCGATACGAGCTAATAAATCGATTAAACACTCAGCTCCCATTTTAGCTATAAACTTATTTGGGTCTGAATCTTCTAGGTATTGATTGTCTTGTGGTAAGGTATCAGCGATATCTAAATACTCTTCCTCTGTTAAGAAATCAAGTTTTTGTAATGGATCACCTTCAGCATTCTTAGCAATACCAGGTTGGATTACAACATAACGCTCATAATAGATAATCATATCTAACTTCTTAGATGGTAATCCTAATAAATATCCCATCTTGTTAGGTAATGATCTAAAATACCAAATGTGTGCAACTGGCACAACTAGGTTAATATGACCAACTCTATCTCGACGAACTTTTTTCTCAGTTACTTCAACACCACATCGATCACAAACAATCCCTTTATATCGGATTCTTTTATATTTACCACATGCACACTCATAATCTTTTACAGGACCAAAAATTCTTTCACAGAAAAGTCCATCTCTCTCTGGCTTGTGTGTACGGTAATTAATTGTTTCTGGTTTTAAAACCTCTCCTTTAGATGCTTCTAAAATAGACTCTGGAGAAGCTAAACCAATTGAAATTTTGTTAAACTTCTTAACAGTGTATTTTTCGTTTTTTCTTGCCATAATGTTTTGCAAAATGCTTTAAGCAATGTAGCTTAACTTATAAAATTATATAGACACTGAAATCAAGATTGATATAATTTATCAATCTTGATTATCTTTTTTACTCTTCTAATTTAACGTCTAAACCTAAACCTTTAAGTTCGTGCATTAATACGTTAAATGATTCTGGTAATCCAGGTTCTGGCATTGGCTCTCCTTTTACAATGCTCTCGTAAGCTTTAGCTCTACCCAATACATCATCCGATTTTATCGTTAAAATTTCACGTAAAATACTAGATGCACCATAAGCTTCAAGTGCCCATACCTCCATTTCTCCGAAACGTTGACCTCCGAATTGTGCCTTACCTCCTAATGGTTGTTGAGTAATTAATGAGTAAGGTCCAATAGAACGAGCATGCATCTTATCTTCAATCATGTGTCCTAGCTTAATCATGTAGATTACCCCCACTGTTGCAGGTTGGTCAAAACGTTGTCCTGTACCTCCATCATATAAGTAAGTATGACCAAATCTTGGAATGCTTGCTTCATCAGTTAATTTATTAATTTCATCTAAAGAAGCTCCGTCAAAGATAGGTGTAGCATACTTTTGGTTTAATTTTTGACCTGCCCATCCAAGTACAGTTTCATAAATCTGACCAATATTCATACGAGATGGTACCCCTAATGGATTTAATACGATATCAACTGGAGTTCCATCTTCTAGGAATGGCATATCTTCCTGACGAACAATTCTTGCAACAATACCTTTGTTACCGTGACGTCCTGCCATTTTATCTCCAACTTTTAACTTACGTTTTTTCGCAATATAAATTTTAGCTAACTTCAAAATACCTGCTGGTAATTCATCTCCTACAGAAATAGTAAATTTCTCACGACGTAAAACCCCTTGTAAGTCGTTAACTTTAATTTTATAGTTGTGAATTAATTCTCCAACTAATTTATTCAATTCCTTATCGGTAGTCCAAGTTCCACTTAAATGCGTGAAATCATCAACTGAGTTCAACATTTTTTGAGTAAACTTCTTACCTTTTGGTAAAACTTCCTCTCCTAAATCATTATGAATTCCTTGAGAAGTTTTTCCTGTTACTAAACCAAATAATTTATCGATTAAGCGATCTTTTAAATCTTCAAACTTAGAAACGAAAGAAGCTTCTAACGTAGCAACTGCCTCCTTATCTCTAGCTCTCTTATTCTTATCTTTAACCGCTCTTCTAAATAACTTCTTATCAATTACAACTCCTTTTAATGAAGGCGAAGCTTTTAAAGATGCATCTTTTACATCTCCAGCTTTATCTCCAAAGATTGCTCTTAATAATTTCTCTTCTGGTGTTGGATCAGATTCACCTTTAGGTGTAATCTTACCAATTAAAATATCTCCAGGTTTTACTTCAGCTCCAATACGAATCATTCCATTTTCATCTAAGTCTTTAGTAGCCTCTTCTGAAACGTTTGGAATATCGTTTGTTAATTCTTCTGCTCCTAACTTAGTATCACGAACATCTAAAGAATATTCATCAATATGGATAGAAGTAAAAATATCTTCACGTACAACTTTCTCAGAAATTACAATCGCATCCTCGAAGTTATATCCTTTCCAAGGCATGAAGGCAACTTTCATATTTCTCCCTAAAGCTAACTCTCCTTGTTGCGTTGCATATCCTTCACAAAGAACCTGACCTTCTTCAACTCTATCACCTTTCTTTACGATTGGTTTTAGATTGATATTCGTACCTTGGTTTGTTTTTCTAAACTTAATTAAGTTGTAAGATTTTTCATCTGGATCAAAACTTACTAAGCGCTCCTCCTCTGTTCTATCATATTTGATGGTAATCATATTAGCATCAACATACTCTACAACTCCATTTCCTTCAGCGTTTATTAAAATACGAGAGTCTTTGGCAACTCTACGCTCTAATCCAGTTCCTACGATTGGTGATTCAGGTCTTAATAATGGTACTGCCTGACGCATCATGTTCGATCCCATTAATGCACGGTTGGCATCATCATGCTCTAAGAATGGAATTAACGATGCAGAAATAGAAGCAATTTGGTTAGGAGCAACATCCATGTAGTTTACTACGTTAGGAGTTACTACTGGGAAATCACCTTCTTCTCTTGCAATTACCTTATCTCTATCAATTGTACCATCTTCTTTAACCTCAATATTTGATTGTGCGAACTTCATTCCTTCTTCCTCTTCAGCACTCAAATAAATTGGATCTTCCGACAATACTTGACCATCTTCAACTTTCTTATATGGAGTTTCAATGAATCCCATATTATTCACCTTAGCATATACAGCTAGTGATGATATCAGACCAATATTTGGACCTTCAGGTGTTTCAATTGGACATAAACGACCGTAATGAGTATAGTGAACATCACGAACCTCAAATCCTGCTCTTTCTCTTGATAAACCTCCAGGTCCTAATGCTGATAAACGACGTTTATGCGTAATCTCTGCTAATGGATTTGTTTGATCCATAAACTGAGATAACTGGTTCGTTCCAAAGAATGAATTAATTACTGACGATAAAGTTTTTGCATTAATTAAGTCAATTGGAGTAAAGACCTCGTTATCACGAACGTTCATACGCTCACGAATAGTTCTAGCCATACGTGCTAAACCAACACCAAACTGACCAGCTAATTGCTCACCTACTGTACGTACACGACGGTTAGATAAGTGATCGATATCATCCACTTCAGCTTTTGAATTAATTAACTCAATTAGATATTTTACAATAGTAATAATATCATTCTTCGTTAATACTTTTTGATCTATAGCTTCATTTAATTGAAGTTTAGTGTTCATTCTGAAACGACCAACTTCTCCTAAATTATATCTTTGTTCTGAGAAGAATAATTTATCGATAATCCCTCTAGCAGTTTCCTCATCTGGCGGTTCTGCATTACGCAATTGACGATAGATGTGCTCAACAGCCTCTTTCTCAGAGTTTGTTGGATCTTTTTGTAATGTATTATGAATAATAGCATAATCACCCATTTGGTGATCTTCTTTATGAAGTAAGATTGTCTTAGCTCCAGAATCTATAATTTCATCTACATGTTCCTTCTCTAAAATAGTATCACGGTCGAAGATAATCTCATTACGCTCAATAGATACAACCTCTCCTGTATCTTCATCAACGAAATCTTCATGCCATGTTTTTAATACTCTCGCAGCTAACTTTCTACCTAATACCTTCTTCAATCCAGCTTTAGAAACTTTAATTTCCTCAGCCAAATCAAATATTTCTAAGATATCCTTATCTCTTTCAAATCCTATCGCACGGAATAAAGTAGTTACTGGTAATTTCTTCTTTCTATCAATATAGGCATACATTACCTGATTGATATCCGTTGCAAATTCAATCCAAGATCCTTTAAAAGGAATAACTCTTGCTGAATATAACTTTGTTCCGTTAGCGTGGAAAGATTGTCCAAAGAACACTCCTGGTGAACGGTGTAATTGCGATACCACAACACGCTCAGCTCCATTAATAATAAATGTTCCAGAACCAGACATATAAGGTATTGTACCTAAGTACACATCTTGAACAATGGTTTCGAAGTCTTCATGTTCAGGGTCCGTACAGTATAACTTAAGTCTAGCCTTTAATGGAACACTATATGTTAAACCTCTTTCAATACATTCTTGAATGCTATATCTTGGAGGATCAACAAAATAATCTAAAAATTCTAATACGAATTGATTCCTTGTATCGGTAATTGGGAAATTATCCATGAAGGTTTTATATAAACCTTCTTCACCTCGTTCTTCTGCCTTTGTTTGTAATTGGAAAAAATCTTGGAAAGATTTAATTTGAATATCCAAAAAATCTGGATAATCAGATCCAATACGAGAAGATGCGAAGTTGATTCTTTCAGTAGTGTTTATCGTTGCCAAAAGAGTATCTATTTTTAATTAAAAATATTTTATTAAAAAACTTTTACAGTTTTTCTTGCAATTTTTACTACTTTAAATTGATAATTAACAATTTAATAATCAACTAAAGAAGTTGAAAAAAAACACAAATTGCGATTGTGAATTTAGTAAGAACAAATATATACACAAAATGGTTTAGGGCTAAAACTATTGTTTTAGCACCTAAACCTGTATTTTGTTATCCCACTTTTTTGTGGGGAGCTATATTATTTTAACTCTACCTCAGCTCCTGCTTCTTCTAAAGACGCTTTAAGACCTTCAGCCTCATCTTTAGAAACTCCTTCTTTAATTGGTGCTGGAGCGCTATCTACGATTCCTTTAGCTTCTTTTAATCCTAAACCAGTTAATTCTTTAACTAATTTTACAACTGCTAATTTAGAACCTCCTGCTGCTTTTAAGATAACATCAAATTCAGTTTTCTCTTCACCAGCATCTCCACCAGCTCCACCAGCTGGACCAGCTACTGCTACAGCTGCAGCTGCAGGCTCAATACCATACTCATCTTTTAAGATATCAGCTAATTCATTAACTTCTTTTACTGTTAAGTTAACTAATTGTTCTGCGAATTCTTTTAAATCTGCCATTTTAAATTGTTTTAATTTTTTATTATTAGTTTATTAGTGCGCTTAATTATTTTTCCGATAACGTTTTTAAGATACCTGATAATTTACCACCTCCAGATTGTAATGCTGAAACAACATTCTTCGCAGGAGATTGTAATAAAGTGATAATATCACCGATAAGTTCTTCACGAGACTTGATATTTACAAGAGCGTCTAATTGATCATCTCCTATGTAAATAGCTTCCTCTACAAAAGCACCTTTTAATAAAGGTCTATCTTTTGATTTTTTTCTAAACTCTTTAATAACCTTAGCAGGAGCATTACCCGCTTCAGAAATCATTAATGATGTATTACCTTTCAATACGCCAGGTAATTCACCAAAGTCTTTATCAGAAGCCTCCATTGCTTTTTCAAGCAACGTATTCTTCACAACAGCCAATTTCACGTTCGCTTTGAAACAAGCTCTACGTAAGTTAGATGTAGTTAATGCATCTAAACCAGAAATATCTGCTAAATAGATTGTACTTGTATCTGCTAACTGTGCTGTTAAATCTTGTATTACTTGTGATTTTTCTTCTCTAGTCATGATTATACATTTTAACTGCCTTATGAAACAGATTTCACATCTACAGGAACACTAGGACTCATAGTAGAAGACATAAAAATACTTTTAATATAAGTTCCTTTTGCCGCTGTTGGCTTTAATTTAATAAGTGTTTGTACTAATTCATTTGCATTTTCGAAAATCTTATCAGCATCAAAAGATACTTTTCCGATTGCAGCGTGAACGATACCAGTTTTATCAACTTTAAAGTCAATTTTACCAGCCTTTACTTCTTTTACTGCTTTTGCAACATCCATAGTAACTGTACCTGTCTTAGGGTTTGGCATTAAACCTCTTGGACCTAAAACACGACCCAATGGACCTAATTTACCCATTACACTAGGCATTGTTATAATAACGTCAACATCAGTCCATCCTCCTTTGATTTTTTGTAGATATTCATCTAAACCTACATAATCAGCACCGGCCGCTTGAGCTTCTGCTTCTTTATCTGGAGTAACTAATGCTAGTACTTTTACATCTTTTCCCGTTCCGTGAGGTAATGTTACAACTCCACGTACCATTTGATTTGCTTTACGAGGATCTACTCCTAAACGTACTGCTAAATCTACAGATGCATCAAACTTTACGTTTGTGATCTCTTTTACTAATGCTGATGCATCCTTTAAGTCATAAACTTTAGAGGTGTCAATCTTAGCACGAGCTTCTTTTTGCTTTCTTGTTAATCTTGCCATTTTAATTCTCTTTTAAGTTATGCTGGTGCATCACCTGTTACTGTTAATCCCATAGAACGAGCAGTTCCTGCGATCATTCTCATTGCTGACTCAACTTCGAAGGCATTCATATCAACCATCTTGTCTTCTGCAATAGATCTAATTTGATCCCAAGTAACGCTTGCTACTTTCTTTCTATTTGGTTCACCTGAACCTTTCTTAATCTTGGCCGCTTCTAATAACTGTACTGCAGCTGGAGGTGTTTTAACAACGAATTCAAATGATTTATCAGTATATACTGTAATCACAACAGGTAAAACTTTACCCTGCTTGTCCTGTGTACGAGCATTAAACTGCTTACAGAACTCCATGATGTTAACTCCGGCAGCACCTAAAGCGGGTCCAACTGGTGGCGACGGATTCGCAGCACCTCCCCTAACTTGTAGTTTAACTAATTTACTTACTTCTTTTGCCATTGTTTAAGATTTAATTGTGTATCTGTCGTGGAAGCTTCAAATACACTTAAAATATATATGTAACAGTTATATTTTCTCTACTTGCATGTAACTTAATTCTAAAGGTGTTTTTCTTCCGAAAATTTTAACCATCACCTCTAGTTTACGTTTCTCTTCATTTACTTTTTCTACAATACCATCGAAACCATTGAAAGGTCCATCTACTACCTTCACTGTTTCTCCTACTGTATAAGGAATTGCAACCGCTTCTTCATTAACAGAAAGTTCATCTACTTTACCTAACATCCTGTTAACCTCTGATTTACGCATAGGTACTGGATCACCACCTTTAGTTTCACCCAAAAAACCAATTACTCCTGTAACTGCTTTAATAACGTGAGGAACCTCTCCAGCAAGATTAGCTTCAACCATTATATAACCCGGAAAGTAAACTCTTTCTCTGTTTATTTTCTTTCCATTTCTAATCTGAACAACCTTTTCAGTAGGGACAATAACTTGACTTACATAATCCGATAAGCCATGTCTAGCTATTTCAGTTTCTATGTAAGTCTTAACTTTATTCTCTTGACCACCGATAGCTCTTACAACATACCATTTCATCACCGACTCAGCCATCTCTTAAAATAATTTAAAGAAGTTATCTAAACCTGTTTGAAAAACTTTATCTATTACAGCAACAGCTAATGCAAAAATAATTGTAAAAACTGCCACAACTACTGTAGACTTTTGCGCCTCTTCACGAGAAATCCAAGTCATATTAGTATTTAACTCCTCAAAAGAGTCTTTAATGTATTGTATAAAGTTACTCATTGTTTCTAGAAAATTTGCACGGGTTGAGAGGCTCGAACTCCCGACACCTGGTTTTGGAGACCAGTGCTCTACCAACTGAGCTAAACCCGTATTAGAAAGGCATCCCTTAGAAGGGATACCTCTAATTTATTTATAAACTATAATTAGTCTAAAATTTCAGTTACCTGACCAGCTCCAACTGTTCTACCTCCTTCACGGATAGCGAACTGTAAACCTAAGTTTAATGCGATTGGTTGGATTAAATCAACTGTAATAGTTAAGTTATCACCAGGCATTACCATTTCAACTCCATCAGGTAAAGCAATGTTACCAGTTACGTCAGTTGTACGTACGTAGAACTGTGGACGGTAGTTATTGTGGAAAGGAGTGTGACGACCACCTTCTTCTTTCTTTAAGATATATACCTCAGCTTTAAACTTAGCGTGTGGAGTTACAGAACCTGGCTTACAGATTACCATACCTCTCTTGATTTGAGTTTTTTCAATACCTCTTAATAAGATACCTGCATTATCTCCAGCCTCACCTCTATCTAAGATTTGACGGAACATTTCAATACCAGTTACCGTAGAAGTTAATTTATCATCACCCATACCGATAATCTCTACAGGATCACCAGAATTGATAATACCAGTTTCGATACGTCCTGTAGCTACAGTACCACGACCTGTAATAGAGAATACATCTTCAATTGGCATTAAGAAATCTTTCTCAGTATCTCTTGGTGGCTCCTCGATCCAAGTATCAACAGCTTCCATTAATTCTAAAACTGTATCTACCCATTTTTGCTCACCATTTAAAGCACCTAAAGCAGAACCCATTACTACAGGACCATTATCTCCATCATATTCATAGAAAGATAATAAGTCTCTTACTTCCATTTCTACTAACTCTAATAACTCCTCATCATCAACCATATCCACTTTATTCATGAATACAACGATTCTTGGAATACCTACCTGACGTCCTAATAAGATATGCTCACGAGTTTGTGGCATTGGCCCGTCTGTAGCAGCTACTACTAAAATAGCTCCATCCATTTGAGCAGCACCAGTTACCATGTTCTTTACATAATCGGCGTGACCTGGACAGTCAACGTGTGCGTAGTGACGGTTTTGAGTTGCGTACTCTACGTGAGAAGAGTTAATTGTAATACCTCTCTCCTTTTCTTCAGGAGCGTTATCGATTTGATCGAAGTCTCTAGCCTCAGAAAAACCTGCGTCAGCTAATACTTTAGTAATAGCAGCAGTTAATGTAGTCTTACCGTGATCTACGTGACCGATAGTACCTACGTTTAAGTGCGGTTTCGAACGATCGTAAGTTGCTTTTGCCATGATTATTAATTTTAATTCTTAGTTAAATATATTTAGTGTTATTTATAAACTCTACTTTATAGAGCCAATGACGGGATTTGAACCCGTGACCTCATCCCTACCAAGGATGCGCTCTACCAACTGAGCTACACCGGCCTGGATAATTTAGAGCGGGAGACCGGGTTCGAACCGGCGACATTCAGCTTGGAAGGCTGACGCTCTACCAACTGAGCTACTCCCGCAATAATTAAACATTTAAAATTTGTGGGGAGAGCAGGATTCGAACCTGCGAAGTCGAAAGACAACGGAGTTACAGTCCGTCCCATTTGGCCGCTCTGGAATCTCCCCTACAAAATTTACTATTTTAATGAACTTCTTTTTTTTTATTTTGAGCCGATAGAGGGACTCGAACCCACGACCTGCTGATTACAAATCAGCTGCTCTAGCCAGCTGAGCTATATCGGCTTTTTGCCATAAAAAAACAATCCGTTATTTCTAACGGACTGCAAATGTAAAAAGTAATTTTGAATTTGTAAAACTTTTTAAGTTTTTTTTTCTTCTTTTATGAAACTAAAGCATCTCTTTGCTTTTCTTTTGATTTTCTCAACTGCCTTTTCAGTGATTCAACACCTAAACTTACTCCCTCTTCAAACGTTTTTGTTGTCTTCTTTACAATAAGTTCGTTTCCGGGTATATTAATTTTGACTTCTGTTATTTTATTTTCTTTATCACTAGTTTTTTGAACTTTCATAAAAACTTCAGCATCTACGATCTTGTCGTGAAACTTATCTAAGCTTCCTACTTTCTTTTCAATAAACTTTACTAAATCAATGTCAGCTTTGAAATTTACAGATTGTGTGAATACCTTCATAATTTTCAATCTTTTTTTGGGCTCCTAGGATGAGCTTTATTAAACACTTGTTTTAATTGATCCAAGTTATTATGAGTATAAACTTGGGTTGAGGCTAAACTTGAATGTCCTAGTAATTCTTTAACCGAATTTAAATCAGCTCCTTTTTTTAGTAATTCTGTAGCAAAAGTGTGTCTAAGAATATGGGGGCTACATTTTACCTTCGCTGATACCTTACTAAAGTAATAATTTATTACTCGATAAACAAGTGTTTCGTATATTTTATTATCTTTTGAAGTAACTAGCAAGTATTCGTTATTTAAACCCAATTCTGACTTTAATTTTAGATACTTCTGTAAAACCCTTAAAGTTTCTGGCAGCAACGGCACCAATCTTTCTTTATTTCTTTTACCCAATACCTTCGCTACTTTTAAATTCAGATCGATATTTTTTTCTTTCAAATTGATTAGTTCCGTTCTTCTAATTCCTGTTGAAAACAATAAATCAACTATTAACTTATCTCTTAAAGTAGCAAAATCTTCTTCACTTAACTCGTGTAATACTTTTTGCACTTCCTCAAAACTGAATGGTATTTGTGGGTCTTTTTTAGTTTTTAATGATTTATGCTTCGCCAAAGGATTAACCTTGACGACTTCTATCTCTTGCAGAAATTTATAAAAAGTTTTTAAACTACTTATCTTCCTGTTAATAGTTCTATTGGAAACGTTTTGATTCACCAAAGTTATTATCCAATTTCGAATCATATTGTAGTGAACTTCTTCCAATGAATCCGTATCAAAATTCTTCAAACAAAAATTATTGAAGGCTTCCAAATCAGTTTTGTAAGCCTTTACTGTATGGCTTGAATAATTTCGTTCTAACAATAAATATTCTAAGAAAGATTCTATATACATGGATGATAAATATACTAAAAAAGAAAACCCGTGCATTGTGCACAGGTTTTTCTATTTGTTCTAAGAAAATTTAGGAAACTATCCTACCTCTTCTTGTGTTCTTAGTCTTTGAATGTAAGATGCTTTAATTCTTTGAGCTCTTTTCGCAACAGATGGTTTAGTAAACTGCTTACGATCACGTAATGTTCTCATTGTCTTAGTACGATCGAATTTACGCTTGTAACGTTTTAAAGCTCTATCGATATTCTCACCTTCTTTTACAGGAATAATTAACATGTTTTTGCACCTCCTTTCATCCGTATCTTATATATTTTATTTATTTACTCACTATTTAATTAGCTGTAAATAATTGTTTTACATTTTATCGGGCTGCAAAGATACATATTAATTTTTATAATCCTATTTATTTTATTTTTATTTAGGTGCCCAAACTGAGTAACTTTTTGGAGGCACTTGTATTTTAACCCATCTACCTCCTTGTGTTACAGGTTCCCAATTTGAATGTCCTGTATAATCTTTAATACGTGTATTAGACCAATTAGTTTCAATCCATCGTTCTTTCCAAGAATTCGAATTATTGATATACACCACTAAACCAGCATTATTGTAACCATTTCTTTTAGCAACATACTCATCGTTATCTGTATACAGTATATTAGTAGAACCTCCAGCTAAGTTGTTATGAATCCAGATAAGGTTATTCAACTTTGATTTACTCAACCATTCTTCATAATCTCTATAAAAAATAGTTGGATATCCTTCATGCGTTAAAATATAAGCATAAGCCAGTAATTTATTATTAATGATTTCGTCTGTATCATGATTTGCAACGAATGTTACTGCTTTAGAAGCATTCCTCTTCCAAAGCATATCGTCATTTAATCTATTTAAGTTATTTCCCATAAAGGCATCTCTCATTCTATAGTAACAAGCAAAATCAAAGGCAGAAGCTTGTGCTTCACCAGACCACCAATCTAAAGTTCCTGCATTACCATCCCAGTACTCACCAACAGAGAAACCTCCAACGGAATTATTCCATTCTCTAACTACCCAAGGCTCAAAACCTTTTACATAATCAAATCTCCATCCATCAAATCCCATAACATTCTTGTAATATTTCGCTACACTATTTGATCTTTTCCATAACCAATCTTGCACGTAAGGCTGACAGTGACTTAAATCAGGAAATCCACCAAATACACCTGAATCACTGTAACAAGTTGCATTAGGATGAAAATCGGCGTTACTTCTATAAAACTTACCTGAAAGTGGATTAAAATCTGTATAGTACGGAGTACCTGTATATGGATTAGGCTCAAGATCTCCACCACTGTTATGATTTATTACGATATCAGCAATAACACTTAATCGCGCGATATGCGCTTCATTAATTAAACTCTCTAGTTCAGTTTTAGAACCAAATCTGGTTTCTGTACTTCCCATTTGATTATACTGACCAAAATCATAATAATCAAAAGGATCGTAACCCATTGAAAAAGCTCCGTTTTGAGCTTTCGATACTGGAGGTAACCAAATCGCATCAATTCCTGCATTGCTCCAGTCTTGTACTTTTCCTTCTACTACCTGCCACCATGTTCCTCCTGCTGGAACATCCCAATAAAATGCTTGCATCATTACACCCGTACCTATTTGCTTTAGGCTCGATCTTGAAGCTACATTTACGTTTTCTTTTAAATTAGATTCTGTTTGTTGATTATCTGTTTGAATAGTTGTTTCATCTGTACACGAAAAGTGAACAAACAAAATGATAATCAATAGTTTTTGAAAGGTTTTCATGTTAATTAAGTTTTTGTTTCTAGTGAAGTTATACATTGAAAACCAATCTGCGAAATCGGTGTAGAAACGAAATCGATTTCGTGTTAATAAATTAATTAATTAACAACTATAAACAATAAAATTTATCATAAAAAAAATGAGAACCACTAAAGATTCTCATTTTTAAAAATATTTAAAAACCAGATTTATGTCGCTGGTTTGTATTCTTTTTTGTCGATGACCATTTTGGCAATAATCTCCTTCAAAATTTCAGAAGTACCTCCGCCAATTGGTCCAAGTCTACTATCTCTAAACATTCTGGCAAGAGGATAATCTTCCATGTATCCGTATCCTCCCAATAATTGCAGAGCATCATAAATAACTTCATCAGCTATTTTTGTAGAAAGTAACTTACTCATACTTGCCTCCTTCACGACATAGATTCCATCATTCAATCTTTTTGTAATAGAATAATTATACTCCTTACACATGTCGACCTTCGAAGCCATTTCAGCTACCTTATGACGCAAAGCTTGAAAATTATTAATTTTTCTACCGAAAGCCTCGCGTTCATCCATATACTGAATAGCATATTCTACCGCATATTCAGCTCTTGCATGCGCATTAACTCCCATCACGAGACGCTCTAGAGCAAAATGCTGCATAATGTAAGGAAATCCTTTTCCTTCTTCTCCCATTAAATTCTCTTTAGGAATTACAACATTATCAAAAGCAATTTCTCCGGTATCAGAGGCTCTCCATCCTAATTTATTCAATTTTGTAGATGAAACTCCGGGAGTATTTCTATCAACTAAGAAAATACTCATTCCTTTATGCTTATCATCTGGATTTGTTTTGGCAGCTACAATTAGGTAATCAGAATACACTCCATTTGTAATAAAAGTCTTTGATCCATTTAAAACATAAGAATCACCATCTTTTATAGCCGTAGTTCTCATTCCTGCTACATCACTACCTCCAAAAGGTTCGGTTATACAAAGACAACCTATCATTTTTCCCTCAATACTTGGAGTCAAGTATTCTCTTTTTATTCTATCATCACCTTCTTTATTTAGATGCGTCATAGCTAAATAAGCATGTGCCCACATTGCGGCAGCAAAACCACCAGAGTTTATTCTTTGTAATTCTTCAAGAAAGATAACTGTATAAAATAAATCAAGGTTTAACCCACCATATTCTTCAGGTTGATTTAAACCGAAATAACCCATTTCTCCGAATTTCTCCCAGATAAAACGATCTATCGTACCGGTTTCTTCCCATTTTTCGATATGCGGAACTACCTCCTTCTGTAAAAAGTCTCTAAAACTTTTACGAAAAAAATCATGCTCTTCAGTAAAATACATACTGTATAAAATTTAATTTTGGTTGTTTGTTTATTCTGCTTTCAAATATAAGACTATTCTATCGTATTTGTTTTGAGGAAAATCTTTAATATTTCTTAATTCTGAGATATTTTGCAGCTCAGCAACCTCATCTCTATAATCAAAAATTTTCTTACATAAATCGTAATCTATGTAGGGATTCGCCAATAATTCCTTGAAGTTCGCCGTATTAACATTAATCTTCTTGATAACGGGAAGTTTTTGAATTGAAAAAACATTAAAGACTCTTTTAACAACTTCATCTTCTAATCCCCATACCTCATTAAGTTGTTCTTTGAAAGAAAAACCTTGTAATTTAGAACGATACTTAATAATTCTTTCAGAAAGCTTCTCACCTATCCCCTTGATTGTTCTGAAATCATTTTGATTCGCAAGATTAATATCATTTGTTGATACTTCAACTTCTTTTTTATCTATTTTATTATAGGAAGAAGTTTTTGATTTCTTTTTAGTAACCCAATCAGGAAATTTAAAATATGGCGAGATTCGTTCTAACAACGAGTCTGAAACTTTAGTTACTCTTTGAAACTCCAAAGCAGAGTTTACATATTTATCTTTTTTTCGAAAACTATGTAGCCTGTCAATCTCTTCAGTTGACATACCTAACTGATATCCTTTAAAATCAGTAATGAAATTCGGATTGAAAGGAAATAATTTCGGCTTTCTATTTTCAATTTCAACATTTCTTAAGCTATCAATTTCCTTTTCGAAAGCAATAATCTCTGAAGTATTCAGCTTTTCGCCTTTGTCAACACGATAATCCGCAAAAAAATAAAATAACTGGAGTAAAACTATAATTATTAAGAATAACAAAACCCCATTTCTTTGGCTTTTAGTATACCAGAAATGGGGTTTCATTTTTTTCATATTCCAAAAATAGATATTAGTCTACTGCTTCTTCTTTTAATTGAATAGCTCCTAAATATCTTTTTAATTGCTTCTTAACTACTGGCATTAATAAAAATAAACCTACCATGTTAGGAAACACCATTGCAAAAATCATTGCATCTGAGAAATCCCAGATTGACTTCATACTTGCTGCTGCTCCGATTACAACAAAAGTTAAGAATAAAAGTTTATAAGTTAAATCAGCTTTCTTTCCTCTTCCAAATAAGAACTTCCATGATTGTAATCCGTAGTAAGACCATGAAATCATAGTTGAAACAGCAAATAAAACTACTGCCACTGTTAAGAAGACATTAGAATAAGGAATATATTTTGCAAATGCTTTTGATGTAATTCCTGCACCTTCATAAGCTACACCATCAATAAAAACAGTTCCAGTTCCGTCTCCTCCGTATACAAATTCACCACCGAAGTTAAATATAATTATAACTAAAGCTGTCATCGTACAAATTACAACGGTATCAATAAAAGGCTCTAATAACGCTACTAAACCTTCCGAAGCAGAGTATTTTGTCTTTACAGCCGAATGCGCAATTGAAGCAGAACCAGCTCCAGCCTCATTTGAGAAAGCAGCTCTTTTAAATCCAACTAATAAAACTCCAATTACACTACCAACTCCAACAGCCGTAGGATTAAATGCCTCTTTAATAATTAATGAAATAGCGTCATCAATTAAGCTAAAGTTTGCACCTAAAATATATAAACAAGCTAGTAAGTATAGTACAGCCATAAATGGTACAACTTTCTCTGTTACCGAGGCAATTCTTTTAATTCCTCCAATGATAATAATTCCAACTAATATTGCCAATACAACACCAATTATAGCTCCAGCTGCTGTACTATTTAAACCAAGTAATTCTTTGATAACGATTGTTGCCTGATTTGATTGTGCTGCGTTACCTCCACCGAAAGAACCTCCGATACAGAAAATAGCAAACAATACGGCTGTAATTTTTCCTAACGTTTGGAATCCTTTTTCTTTTAAACCTTTCGATAGATAATACATTGGACCTCCATAAACAGTTCCATCCTCTCCTACATCACGATATTGAACTCCTAACGTACACTCAACAAATTTTGTAGACATTCCTAACAATCCACAAATAATCATCCAAAATGTTGCACCTGGACCTCCTAACGCAATTGCAAGAGCTACTCCAGCGATATTTCCATTTCCTACCGTACCAGATACAGCGGTAGCCAATGCCTGAAAGTGCGATACTTCACCTTCTTCACTTTCATCTCTGATTGTATCTTTTATATCTCCATCGATAGCTAAATCACTATGTAAATTCTCTACTTTTTCGATATGATCTTCAATGTTATCAACATTGTTCATATCTACTCCTTGTGCTATTCCGTCTTCACCATAAAGAACTTGAGCACCATGCTTTTCTATATCCTCATATTTTCCTCTTACAACATTAATTGCAGTCATAAAATATCTAATATTTGGAAACCCAAAGTAAATCGTAAAAAAAGCAGCACTTGCTACTAATAAAATTAAAACGAACGGTGTTCCAAAAACTGGAAAGAAAATAACACTGCTAAAGAAATCTGAAACTGGTTTAAATGCTTCATCAATTTGCTGATCTAAACCTTTCTCCTGAGCAAAGGTTAACATCGGTACTATAGTTAATAGTAACGTTAAAAGTTTTTTATTCATAATAGTATAAATAATAGATTTTTTTGAATTAGTGGTGCGCAATATCTTAAAAAACTGACCTTTTGACAAGTTTTTAAAGTTAAAACTGAATTTTAATTCTCTTTTTTATTTTAAAGATAGATAAAGTTCAATGTAATGTAAAGTCAAAAAAGGTAAATTCAATCTATGTGAAGGTTAAAAAAGTTCTCTGAGTTTTACTATTTGTTCTGGTCTTCCCAAGACAATTAAGTTCCCTCCTTCTTCTAATTTTAAAGATGACTCTGGATTAATAATGTATTCATTATCTGAAGTTTTGTAACCGATAACTGTACATCCTGTTTTCCTTCTCAAGTCTAAATCTAAAATAGTTTTATGTAGATATTCTTTAGGTAAACCATCAATAGCAACCTCCTCTAAATTTGCCGTAGTATCTCCTTCAATTGTCAATCTATCTACAAACTCTATAACATCTGGAGTTACTACCAAAGAAGCCATGTGATCTCCACCTAATTTATCTGGCATGATAACATTTGTTGCGCCTGCAATTTTTAATTTGTTGTAAGTCGTTTCTTTTGAAGCCCTACTTATGATTTTACAATTTTTATTCAATTGATTTGCACTTAATACCACAAATAAATTATCTGCATCAGAAGGTAATGCTGTTATTAGAAACTTAGCTTTATCGATTCCTGCCTTTAACAAAGTATCGTCAGAAGTTGCATCTCCCTGCACATTGAGAATTTTCTCCTCATCTAATCGTTTGATCAGATCTTTGTCTTTTTCAATAATAACTACATCACGCTTATAACTCTTTAATTTCGCTAGTGCTTGTTTTCCGTTACGACCAAAACCACAAACAATTATATGACCATCGAGTTGTTCTATTTGTTTTTGCACTCTTTTAATTTTTAGTTGTTGAAAAAAATCACCACTGATTAAATATTCAGAAAATGAAGATACTGCATATCCAAAAGTAAATAAGCTGGATAAAATTAAAAATATCGTAAATATTTTTTCTTCTGCCGAGAACGGATGCACTTCACCAAAACCAACTGTTGTTATGGTAATAACCGTCATATAAAAAGCATCTACGAAAGAGTAGCGGAACATGAAAACGTACCCGAGAACTCCTATAGAAAAGGTTAACCCAGTAAAAAATATAGCTTTATATAAGCGAGAACCTGATGCAAATCGAATCATAAATCAAATACTGAAGTCCTTTTTGTGTAAATCATATCTTTTAGTCTCAACAAAAAAGCTATGATTAAATATAAACCAAATGATAAACCAACAGTTACAAATGAAATATAAATAAAAAACAAGCGAACGTTTACAGCTCTCATTCCCAAACGATCTGCTAATCTAGAAGAAACATCAAAACCGTTTCGTTCAAAAAAATGTCTTATTCCGCTAATTATCATTACTTCATCTGTTTTCTTAATTGTAAAAATATCATAAATAATAAAAGTACACCAAAAAACAGAAATAATAATTCATTTGAACTTTCTTTGGGTGTAATGACTCCATAATAAACGAATGCACCCCAATAATATGGAGACTTATGTGCATTATCGATATTTGAATTATTCAAGTACTCTATTTTTGCTAAGTGATTAGCTTCTGATACATCTAATCTCGTTTTTAATGAGTTATAAAAACTTCCTATAATTTCAGAAGATGATTTATCGTTGACCTTCCATAGAGTAAATAATAAATTTTCAGAACCAATATAACTGAAACCTCTTGCCAAACTCATCGGTCCTTCTCCTTTTATAACACTTCCCACTCCTGTCTCACATGCACTTAACACAACTAAATTTGCTTTAGTATTTAAACTGTAAAGTTTATTTAAGTATAATTTTTCATCATAAAAATCAATAAAAGCCTCACTCGAAATCCCAATATTTTCTGAATGTGTAGAAACATGAACTATGTCTTTTTCATTTAATTCTCGAACAAAACTCATTAAACTCGCATCCTCATTATAATATAATGTTGATTCAAAATTTGATTTAATAGCTTCAGCTTCTTCTTCAGAAAACAAAAGTGCTTTTTCTGAATTCTTAAAAACAGGAAAAAATCCGGCAACTGTAAACTCTTCTTTCAATTCATCTTCATTTAAAAACATAAGTAAATTGAAGTTATACGTGATGCTTTTCTCTTTTACTAAAAAAGGCATTTTACTAAAGAAGACTGTTTCAGTTTTTTCTGTTAGTAAAGTCTCAAAAGGAAGAAAACTTAAAATCCCATCTGTTACTAAAGCTATTTTACTAGAAGATTCTAACTTGTCTAACTCTAAATTTTTATACAATTTAAATGCTAAATCTTTATATGCAGTTACATCATTATTAATCTTGGAAGGAGACCTAAAAAACCTAATATACTGAATAATATCTTCTTTTAATTGAGTGGTTAATTCGATTGAATGAATCTTTACTTTATAAGCATCAATAATAAATTGATAAATATTACTTTTCCCATAGAAATACATAACAAAAGTAGCTTTTACCTCTGCGGCTTTATCGTGTATCAAATTCACATCAACTGAATCTCGGTGTAAGTTTGGATACTTATTTGCCAATTTTTGATTTACGTTTTTTAATTCTCTATTTATAGAAGAAAACAAAGAATAATAAATATCGAGAGAATCTTTACCTTGGAATTTGGATATTATATTTTCTTTCCGAAGTTGTAATTCCTTTTCAAGAATAAGTAAACTATCATTTGGGTTATTATTTCTTAACTTTTCAATATTCCTTTTGGTATTCACTAAGTGATATTTTCCTTTATTCGCATAATGCAATGCTTTATGCAACATATCATTATCATTCGTTTTAAAGTATTCTTGCAATGACAATTCTATACATTTTTCACTCCTCTTTCTGCTATTGACTTGGTAAAATAATTTTGATTGTTGCGTAGTAGTTTGATTTTTCAGTAAATCTTCAACAAAAAAACTTTTATCGTAATACCGTAAAGACAATTTGGCATCCTCTTCTAATTGAGCTTTCAAATCAAAAACATCGATTAATAAACTCTCGGGATATAAATTGGCATAATCTTTATCTGAATTTTTCGGTAGTAAACTATGCAATACTTCATTTAACATAGATTTTGCCTCCTCGCTTTTATTTAAAAACAATAATAATTGAGCCTCTTCTAAAACCCACTTAACTTGTTCTCTGTAACCTAAAGAAGACTGAGACACATCTTCCTTTGCTTTTTTGAAGAAAAAATATGCTTTTGTAAATTCCTTTTCTAGTAGTTTTTGTTTGTATTGAACATAATTAGAACCGAAATTTCCTGATAACCTACCGATATGTAAACTACTGTTATTTCTAATTGAAAGTAATTTATCCTTTTGCTCTTTTCCTATTTCATATAACTGGAGTGTTTGGTCAATAATTTTAACAACTGTTTTGTGTTTATGTATCGTTTGATATAGTAAGCAAAGGTTTATAATTCCCGCGATTCTCTGATGCCTGTTCTTCTCTTTTTCCGCCTTAGAAATATATAATTTAATAGTTGCCTCCGCGCTACTGTAGTTATTGGTTTTTATATATAGGTTACCTAGAGGTTTCAAACAATATTCTATAATATCATACCTAGATAATTCCTTTGAATTAAATCTTTGCCAAGCATTTTCATAAACATCAATTGCTGATAAAAACCTTCCATCTTCTTTCAGATGATAGGCTTTATTACACTGCAAAATCACAAATGCCAAATGCTCATTTTTAGTAACTAATTTAGTTTGAAATTGTTTTTCTTGATTCGTTAATTTCTGAAATGCGGTTTCAGATGGATTCTCTAAAAAACTATCTAAAGCAGTATATATTTCATCCTCTAAATTCTGAGCAGAAATAGTTAACAAACAAAAGAAAAATAGAATCGGAAGTTTTCTCATAAATTAAAATTTCCAAATCAAATACAACTGCCAGTAATTATTTTCTTTTTGTGTATCAAAAACATAACGAGCTCCAATACTCGGACCAATTCGAGAAAAACCAGCTGTAGCTTCTAATAAAAAACCTTTCCTAAAATTTGTAAACGAAGAAGTTTCTTTATCTTCAATAGTATTGTTAGTAACATTTACCACTCCATCTCCTTGAATTGGTTGTTCCGAAATTTCTACGAATGTTTCCTTAGTTTTCTTTTCACTTAAACTTATTTTCCCTTGAACTCCCGCGCCTAGACCGATATAATTATTTACGTTATATCGAACTAAAAGTGGAATTTCAACATCTACATTAGTGTAATCCGACGCAACAGATGTTCGGGTTGTTCTACGAATATTCAATGCTGGTAAATCTTCTGTAACTTCAGTTGTTTGCGTATTACTTTTATAAGAATGTAAACTATTCAATAGTTCTAACTGCCAATACCATCTGTACGATTTAAAAGGAGAAATTGTAGCTCCCACAAAATAGCTTCTAGAATCATTTAAATGAGCAAACGAATTATAACCTGTCTTGGCTCCTACCGAAATTCCAGGTAAAAAACGAGTTGTAGACCTGTTCGTTATGATGGGTTCATTTTTATCAAAAATTATAGCTGTTTTACTTACAGTTTTTCTCTTATGAAAATCATCTCCAAATTTGATACTGTATTTCACAAAACCTTTCGTAGAATCTTTTTCTTGAACTCCTCTCTGATTACTTCCTGGTAAGTAAATATTTTTAAAAGTAAAAATAGCTTGTTTCTCTGTGAATGTCGTATCCAAACAACTATAACTTACTGGCTTTTTCGGGCAAATAACAACTTTCGGATACATTTCCACTACTTTTATAGTTGATTTGTCATACATATCAGGAATATCAGTTTCTAAGCGAATCGTTTTTGCCGGCCCTTCTCCATCATTTTGAAATTGGATTTTGTACTTCACAGTTTTAAACTTTACAAATCTGTAATTTAAAATAGTTCCGTTTGAAGACATTTTATTAGGATCGTGAGAAGTAACAATTTCCATTTCTTTCTCTTTTACAGTGTGATTTTTAAAATTTCTATCAGGAACATGAACTCCTCTAATTGTAATAATTGCACTCGTGTCTTTTAACATTTCAGGAGGTGTTTTTAAGGTAAAAAACACATTTCTTTCTTCATTTGGATTCAAATTATCGAAATTAAAAATGCTCCAGTTTTTATAATACTCTTTAGACTCCTTTAATGTTTTATCTAAATCCGTTTTTGTAGAATCTTGTAGTTGTTGAATTCCTTCAAATTCATCAGAAAGAGAACTGTATAAAATTGCATTATCATCCACTTCATCTACAGCTACTACTTGACTCTCTTCTTCGATGACTAATTCTTCTCCATTATGTGTTCTTATATCTTCTATTTCAAAATTATCTGTCTTGTATTTCCTTTCATTATAAAAAAGATATAATCGTCCGCTTGTAACATATTGTTTATTGTTTTTATATCTCATAACAAATACCATTTTTTCGTCTGGAACTGGATCTCTGTTAGTTAACAAATCGAAATCATTTGTCATGGTTGCCACATTATTACTAATTGATGCGTCATCTTTAATAGAAACTTTTTGTGGTCTAGTTGCTGGTGGTTTTCCAGAGTCATAATGATTCGTTACCCATAACTTCACTTCGTAATCCCCTTTTTCTTTATAGATATGTTTTGGAGATTTCTCTTTATTAAAATAACCATCCCCAAATTCCCAGAAATAAGAATAATACGCTTTAGGCGCTCCGGCAATTTGAGTTAGTTTAGGTGGAATTGGAGTTAAAACTATTTCATTGTTTTTTAAGACATGTTCAAACTTCGCCTCTTTTCTGATGGTATCTTTTTTAATTATTTCTTGAGCATTGACTTCACATATACATAGAAACAATAAAAAAACTAATAATGTTTTTTGATTTGGTTGAAAACACATAGAGTAACATTCTAACAGTTAAGTAAATATAAAAAAAGCATCTTAACTCCATATTTAGAATTAAGATGCTATCAAACAAGCCTCTAAAACAGCATAACTAACATACCTAATACTGTAATAAATAATAGTATCGAAAACTTTACTAAATTTTCTTTTGTTGCTTTTTGAGCCATCATCGATTAATTTAACAATGCTAATGTGTCTAAAATATCATCAGTAGAAACAGCGTTGAAGTTTAAATTGACGTATGCATCAGACCCAATATTCACCGTTTTTGTTGCCATGTATTGTTGATTATCTTTTATCGTTAATCCAACATAAGTTACTTCTAAACCGACAGGCAGTGAATTCAAATAACTTTGTAAACCATCAGTGTAGGTTTGTGTAAAACTAACTACAGCTGGAAGATTGTTTTCTTTGAATACGATAAAAATTCTTGCTTCACTTTGGTTTGGACTTGATGTTAAATCCACGTAATTTGTTGTTTTAGCTCCAGGATAACTATAAAATTTATCACAGTTCGTCCATCCTAATTCGAACACATCATATATGTAACTATCAGGTGCCGATTGAAATCTTACTTCAGTATTAAAAAATTGATTCCAAACAATAGTGTCATCCGCATCTACGGTTCCAATAAAAGCTCGCATATCAACATCTTCTCCTCCAGTTGAAGGAACACTAATTTGAATCGGTTTTCCCGGTGCACTTGTTAAAGTAATACCATTTTGCTCTGCAACAATTTCTGTTTCTCCTTCTGATAATAAAAAAGTTTTTTCTCCAGAATTATTAACCGCATTGGTTGGTTTATTAGATAAAATCATATCACTAACGGTAAATATTTCCTTAATTTTTATATCTACATTTCCGGTTACTGCGTTTCCACTCGGATCTTGAAATGAATTCGGTTGAAATGTAATTTTTGTTCCTTTTTCACCTGTAATTTCTCCTCCCGCATCTGCAGAAAGGGTAAATGATTGATACTGTACTCCGTTATTTTCAAAAAACTCTTCCATTGAATTGTAATTCACTAATTCACAGTTTCCATTACAATCATTATCTAAATTATCATTCTCCTTAGAACAGTTCACAAATAACATCATCGAAACCATTACCCCAAATACTAATCTCTTTGCTTTCATAATTTTAAGTTTTAAAGTTTTTACACCCTTATATCAACAACATTAAAATTTTGTTACCCCATTTTTTTTAAATTAGCATAAAAATCAACCTAAATGCCTGAAAAAAAGGTACACATCGACCAGAAATACATTGACGGATTGGCAACTAATAACTCATTTATCATTCGTGATATTTATAATCGGTTTGCACCGAAAGTTATTCAGTTTATAAAAAATAATAGCGGGAACTCACAAAACGCAGAAGATGTAATTCAGGAAGTTTTAATTACAATCTATAAGCAAGCAACTCAAAACGACTTGCAACTTACATGTCCATTTGATGCCTACTTTTTTCTTTTATGCAAACGAAAATGGTTGAATGAATTAAAGAAAACTAAAAATAAACAGGTAACAATTCTAAATGAAGAAGTATCTAAATATGAAGAAGCAGAGAATTTAGTGTTTGAAACTTCTTTATTTGAACAAAAGCATGAATTATTTGAAAAGATGTTTCAAAAATTGGGTGATGCTTGCAAAGGTTTATTAAAAGCTTGCTTTACAATAAAATCTATGGAAGAAGTAGCATCGAAATTAAGTATTTCCTACGCCTATGCTAGAAAGAAAAAATCGCAATGTATAGGAAAGCTTACGCAACTAATCACAACAAGTTCAGAGTATAACGAATTAAAAAACAATTCTTAATGGTGGATCAATTTTTATTATTTGAAAACTATTTGGCTGGAGAGCTATCTGGAGAAGATCTCATAAATTTTGAAAACTCTCTTCAATCGAATATTGAATTCAAAGAAGATTTTGAACAATACAAAGAAGTTCATCATTCATTGGAAAACTCTTTCAAAAGCGAAAAAGAATTAGAAAGCTTTGAAAAAAACTTAAAAAACATCTCTACTCAATATTTTAATAAAGAAACTAATCAAAGAAGCTTTAGATGGATTTATTCCGCTGCTGCAAGTATCGCCATACTTTTAAGCGTTTACTTGTTTTACCCTTCTTCGGAAGCTACCTACGAAGAGTATATTGAGTATCCAACTGTCAATTTCGTTACACGTGGAAGTGAACAAAAAAATTTAATTGACGCTCAAAATGCGTTTAACGATAAAAACTTCGATAAAGCCATTGAATTACTTTCAAAAGCTTTGAATGAAGACCCTACTAATACTGAGTTAAAATTATACCAAGGATTTTCATTCATAGAAATAAATCGATTTCAGGAAGCTGAAACTGTTTTAAAACCAATATCTGAAGGAAACACAAGTTATAAATACACTGCAATTTGGTATTTAGCTTTGAGTAATTTAAAACAAGAAAAACACTCAGAATGTAAAGCATTATTAACACAACTTCCAGAAGAATTTACTCAATTTAAAAAAGCTCAAAAGCTTTTGCAAAATTTACCTAAATGAACAACTCCAAATACAATTTGAAATCACCATGAATTAATAAATTCTATTTGGTAACTTTGCTTTTTTGTGTAAAATCGTAACCTTGAAAGAACAAGAATTCATTGAAGTATACGGAGCTAGAGCTCATAACCTTAAAAATATTGACGTTAAAATCCCTAGAGAACAACTAGTCGTAATTACTGGTTTAAGTGGAAGCGGAAAATCATCTTTAGCATTTGACACTATATATGCTGAAGGACAAAGAAGGTATATTGAAACCTTTTCCGCTTATGCTCGTCAGTTTTTAGGAGGTTTAGAAAGACCAGATGTTGATAAAATTGAAGGATTATCTCCCGTTATTTCAATAGAGCAAAAAACGACCAATAAAAGTCCGCGTTCAACTGTTGGAACAATTACGGAAATTTACGATTTCTTGCGTCTACTTTTTGCTAGAGCTGCCGATGCTTATTCTTACAACACAAATGAAAAAATGGTAAGTTACTCTGATGAGCAAATCAAAGAACTTATTTTAAAAGATTTCAACGAAAAGCGTGTTGCCGTTTTAGCTCCATTAATTAAATCCAGAAAAGGACATTACCGAGAATTATTTGAACAAATTTCAAAACAAGGCTTTTTACGAGTTCGAGTAGATGGTGAAATTCGAGAAATCGAAAAAGGAATGAAGTTAGATCGTTATAAAACACATGATATTGAAGTTGTTATTGACAGACTTGTTGTTGATGAAAGTTCTGAAAAGCGTTTAGAAGAAACTATCAAAACAGCTCTATATACTGGTGATAATATTTTAATGGTGATTGATGTTGATGATGAAAAACCTAGATATTTCAGTAGAGAGTTAATGTGTCCTACTACCGGAATTGCATATCCCAATCCTGAGCCTAATACTTTTTCATTTAACTCTCCAAAAGGGGCTTGCGAAAAATGTAATGGTTTAGGTACAACAAACGAAGTAAATATTACAAAAGTAATTCCTGATAACTCCGTTTCTATAAAGAATGGAGGAATTAATCCACTAGGTGAGCAAAAAAATAGTTGGATTTTCAAACAACTTCAAACAATTGCTGAACGATATAAATTTAAACTGACAGACCCTATTTCTGAAATTCCTAAAGAGGCTTTAGAGGTAATTTTACATGGAGGAAAAGAGTCTTTTAAAGTTGAATCTAAGACAGCTGGTGTTACAAAAAGCTATCAAATCGATTTTGAAGGAATTGTTTCATTTATTGAGAGTCAATATAAAAATACCGATAGTTCCTCTATCAAAAGATGGGCAAAAGGTTTCATGGATGAAATAAAATGTACTTCTTGTAATGGAAAACGTTTAAAAAAGGAGGCTTTACATTTTAAATTCATTGAAAAAAACATCAGCGATTTAGCGCAAATGGATGTAAATGAGTTAGCTGAATGGTTTTCTAAAATTGAGGAGAAGCTCTCAGAAAAACAATTAACAATAGCTTCTGAAATTTTAAAAGAAATCAGAACTCGAATTCAGTTTTTATTGGATGTTGGTTTAGATTATTTAACGCTAGACAGAACTTCTAAATCGCTTTCTGGTGGAGAAGCACAACGAATTCGTTTGGCAACACAAATTGGCTCTCAACTCGTTGGGGTATTATATATTTTAGATGAGCCAAGTATTGGTTTACATCAAAGAGACAATCAAAAGTTAATCGATTCTTTAATCAAACTTCGTGACGTTGGAAACTCTGTTTTAGTTGTAGAACATGACGAAGACATGATTAAAAACGCTGATTATGTTTTAGATGTAGGTCCAGGTGCTGGAAGACATGGAGGAGAAATTGTAAGTAATGGATCTTATAGTGAAATCATCAAAGAAGCAACTCTCACTTCGGATTATCTATCGAAACGAAAAACTATTGAAGTTCCTAAGAAACGAAGAGCAGGAAACGGAAATAAAATAAAACTTTCAGGAGCAAGCGGAAATAATTTAAAAGATGTTACTGTTGAATTTCCTTTAGGGCAAATGATTTGTGTTACCGGAGTTTCTGGAAGTGGAAAATCCACTTTAATTAACGAGACACTTTATCCGATTTTAAATGCTCACATTTACCGAGGTGTAAAAGAACCAATGCCGTATAAAAAAATTACTGGTTTAGAATATATTGATAAAGTTATCGATATTGATCAATCTCCTATCGGAAGAACACCAAGATCTAATCCAGCAACTTATACAGGTGTATTTAGTGAAATTAGAAGTTTATTTTCTAAAACTCCTGAAGCATCTATTAGAGGTTATAAACCAGGACGCTTTAGCTTTAATGTAAAGGGCGGAAGATGTGAAACTTGTCAAGGTGGCGGTTTACGTGTTATTGAAATGAATTTCTTACCTGATGTTCATGTGGAATGTGAAACTTGTCAAGGAAAACGTTTCAATAGAGAAACTTTAGAAATTCGATATAAAGGGAAATCTATTTCTGATGTTTTAGAAATGACGATTAATCAAGCTGTAGAATTCTTTGAACACATTCCTAAAATTCACAGAAAACTAAAAACTATTAAAGATGTTGGTTTAGGTTATATAACTCTAGGACAACAATCGACAACGTTATCAGGAGGAGAGGCGCAGCGTATTAAATTAGCTTCTGAACTGTCAAAACGTGACACAGGTAATACATTTTATATTCTTGATGAACCAACAACTGGTTTACACTTTGAAGATATCCGTGTTTTAATGGAAGTGTTAAATAAATTAGTTGATAAAGGAAATACTGTTTTAATTATTGAACACAATTTAGATGTTATTAAACTTGCCGACTACATTATTGATGTTGGCATGGAAGGTGGAAAAGGCGGTGGACAAATCATAACTACTGGCTCTCCCGAAAAAGTAGCCAAACATAAAACAAGTTATACCGCTAAATTTTTGAAAAAAGAGTTGATTTAAACGATTATCTATTCTTGATACAATCAATAAAAAGATAGGCAAACCCTCCTCTTTTCTCACTCTTAAAAACACTGAAATACAGCAACTTAAAAAATAAATTTATTTTTTTTCAAAATTGATAGTAACATTTTTACCACAATAGTAACTTACTAATAAATAACTCTTTCATATAGTTCTTCAATACCATTTGAAAGCAATTTATTTTTAAACAATTTTTCTCGTATCACATGTAATGTGAAATAAAAAAATTGCTATGATAAGAAAATAATGAAAAAATACGCTTCATGAAAAAGAACCAAAAGGCTATTCTGTTATTGGGGAATTTAAGAATAGTCGAACGAAGGGAAGGTTAACATGAAGAAGTAAAGTGGTAAGATGTAGGGATCTTACAAACTAAAAAAGTAGCAACTCTTGTTGCTACTTTTCTTTTTAGTTGAAATTTTATATTTTAAGACTAGAACCTAAAACAACTTCAGGTCCATCACAGAAGCTTACTGTAATTTACTTATTAACTCTTCCGCTTTTGGTTTATTAAACAGTGAATTATTGATAATATACTGTAATTCTTTTTCAGCTTTTTCAGTTTGATTAGATTTTAAATACACCAAACTCATATACCAATAAGCCTTTTCAGCATCAATTAAATCACTCTTTTTCAAAACATCAAGTATTTCTATTGCTTCGTCAAAGTTTTTAAGTTCTGTTTGCGCTAATGCATTGTAAATGTAAGCACCACTTTCACTTTTGTTTTCCTTCAGAAACTCATCAAAAATAACTACTGCTTCTTTATATTTTTTTTGTTTGAAAAACTTTTCTCCATCAACGAGCAAATTATTAGTATCATCAATTCCTCTTTCTGTAAAAGATGGTAAGTTATTAAAGTCTGAATAATTAATATATAAGGAATTGGTGTCTAAAACAGATGGTGATAGCATAGGCTTAAAAACGAATATTGCAATAACTACAGCTGCAGCTAAACTAGAGAAAAGACTGATTATTCTTCCCCTATTCATTTGTTTACCATCATTTTGTTTGTCCTTAGTATTTTTAAGCACCTTTTTTAGGTTCTGAATTTCATCGCTTTTAAATACAGCAGCATAATCATTTAATTCCTTCTCATTAACGTTCTCTGCAAAGCTCCAATCGTTTTCATTGAGAGATTCAAAAAGCTGTTTTTCTAACAGATACGTCTCTCTAAAATTGGTATCGTTTTTAACTCTTTCAAGAAATTCTTGTCTTTCATTTTCGGAAAGCTCATTTCTTAAAAATTGCTCTATTAATATGTCGTCTTCTAAATTCATAGTTCTCGTAAAGAATTAAATCTAAGGTCTTCTTTAATTAAATCCGTCAGTTTCTTTTTACATTTAAAAACTCGCTGACGAACTACCGTTTCTGAGGTATACTCAGTACTCGCAACTATTTCTGCATAAGGTGTTTTTGCAAAAAATAGCGATAAAATCATTTTACAATTTTCAGAGATTTTATCGAGCATCTCTATAAATAATTCTTGTCTTTTTTGCTCGATAATTGCCCTTGCATTGTCTTTTTCTTCACCTACCTGTTCAACCACATCACTATTTGTTACCCGACTTTTATGACTATTTAATTCTCTACGCCATAAATTTTTACAAACTGTAAATAAAAAACCATCGAAAGTAGTATTTATTGTAATTCCGTCTTTCTTATGACGAACAGCAATTTGAAGTAATGCTTTTTGAAAAATATCCTCAGCATCTTCCGTATTTCCTTTGTTTTGTAATATAAATCGTTTTACCTGTTTAAAGTTGACATCATATATTTTTGAAACTACTTTAGAGTCGCCTTTGACAAGTGCATCGAGGTAATAATTTCCGTCCATAAATTACAATTATAAAGCAAAAATAAAATTTTCTATTTTTGCGCGGGTAACATTTTAGTTTTTTAATTACTAAGGTGTGAGGAACATATAAAAATTTAAATTATGAAATTATTAAAAATTGTATTAATTGCTTTAGTAACGGTTGGGATTTATTCGTTTACAACTAACCCCATGACGAAAAAAGAAGATGTAAATTCTCTAAAAGAAATTACTCAACAGAAACAACTTAGAATTTATTTTATTCCAGGATTAACTCCACAGCAAAGAAGAACAGGGAGAAATGCTGTAGAGTGCATGTACGGCATAAATTTACAAAGATTAGTAGAGAGTAACGAGGCTTATGAAACCTGGACATATTTGTCGCCCACAGGAACTACTGCAGGACATGCAGGAGCTACAGGAACTGATGAAGGAGTACCTCCTACAAACTGTGCAGGAAGTGAATACATTAGTGTACAGTTTAATTTTGATCCAAACACACCTACTTTCACTTTTAATTAAAGCATGAAAATTATTAGAGTTTTTGTCACTTTTTTGATATTGTCCTATTTAAACATTACTGTTATAATAGGACAGAACTCTTTTAATTATAACCTAAATACTACCAGTGATAAAAAAATAACTGAAAGAGAAGCCGATAGTATTTTAAACTGCCTCAATTCAGACGTAGATAAAAAAGTTATAAAAGCTTTTAACTTCTCCAGGATATTTTACAAAAAGAATAAGCTAGCTTCCGCTATAAAATACGCAAAACTTCAAAATCAATTATCAAAAGAATTTAATCTTTACCCAAAACATTATCACAATTCCTATTTTCTAATCGGAAAATACTTTGTGCTAAAAAATGAGCTAGATTCCTCTTATATTTATTTTAGCAAAGCCACAAAACTAAATCATTACCCTAAAAAAGTTGGTCAGTCTTTATGTGTCTTAGGCGACTACTACAGGATGAAAGGTGAATTACATAAAGCAACAGATTATTATCTTAAGGGGATTGATTTATTATTAAGCCAAGGAAATATAATTGATGTAATTAATTATACTCTTAGCTTTTCTTTAACCTGTAACCAAATAAAAACTAAAAAGCATGCTCTGCTAGGGATTAAATATTTAAAAAAATGCGACAGTATTATTAATAACAATATTCATTTATCTAATATTAGAGAAAAAAGTTATCTGTTTAACAATCTTGGCAATTTGTACTTTTTAGAAGAAAATTACTCATATCATAAAGCAAGAAAGAACTATCTCAAAGGATTAAAAATTGGTCATTCACAAGAAAATAATTATACATTAGCGGTTTCTTACGGTAACCTCGGTGAGCTTTATACGAAAGAAGGTAATGATAGTGCATTTTATTATTTAAGCAAGGGATTGTTTTACGCAAAAAAACTTGACAACCTTGATAAAAAAGCAATTACATCAGAGACCTATCGTAACATAGCTAATTACTACTCTATAGAAAATTATTATACGCTAGCTTCAAAAAATATCAACTACGCTATAAACTCTTGTTTTGAAATACCACTTGAAGATAAAACTGATGTTAAAGTCAATCATTTTAAAAATGCTATTTCTAGAAGAAACATAGTGCTCGCTTTTAAGGACAAACTTAATATTCTTAACCATTTATACAATAAAACTCAAAAGAAAGAATATTTAGAAAAAAGTGTTAAAACAGTTAATTTGTCTGATGCTTTTATAAATTACACTATTCAAAACAGTACTGAAATAAACACTAAATTCTTATGGAGAGATGATGTTTCTGAAATCTATAACTATGGTGTATTGGCTGCCTATAGTTTGGGGGATAACGAACTGATGAACTCGATTATCGAAAAAAACAAAGCTTTTTTACTTATTCAAAGTATTAAAGAAAATAACAGTCAACTAAATTTACCTTACCAAGTAAAAACTCAATTAAAAAAATATCAAGAGAATATCTATTCGCTTGAAGAAAAATCTGACGAGAATAAAAAAATCAAGGATTCTTTATTCAATGTAAAACTTTCTTTCGATCGATTTAAAGATTCTATTGTTAAAGTGTATCCCGAGTATTTTTCTAAGAGAAATAATATTCAACCTATTTCTTTAGAGAAAATGAAAGAAAACTTGAATAGTAATTCTGTTATTCTTTCTTACCATTTAGATTCAAATAACAATAATTTATTTGGTCTGTTTACATCAAAAAACAGCAATTATACTTTTAAAACTAAAATAGATTCTAGTTTCTATGAATTAGTTAATAATTATAAAAAACTCATATCAAAACCTTTAACACAAAAATCGGAGTTCAAAGATTTTTATGGTACATCTAACAAGTTATTTAATAATTTGTTTCCCAATAAAAAATCTAGAGAATTTATTAAAAATAAAAACCTGATTATTCTATCTAACGATGTTCTTCAAAACATCCCTTTTGAGTCGTTCAATACTAATAATGAAAATCCAAAATATTTAATCGAAGATCATAATATTAGTTATGCTTATTCAGCTTCTTTTTTAGATTTTAATAATTCTTTAAAAAGAGAAACTTCTAAAAATTTAGCAGCCTTTGCTCCTGTTTCGTTTTCTAACTCAGAACTAAAATCTCTTAATGCTACCGAATCAGAAGTAAAAACCATTGAAAACGAAATTAGTAGTGATGTTTTTACAAACATAAATGCTACCAAAACTAACTTCCTAAGGAACAGTAGTGATTACAAAATTTTGCATTTAGCTACACATGCTTCTTCTTCTGATAATCCTGCTATTTATTTTTCTAAAGACACATTAAAACTACACGAATTATACACACATAAAACCAATGCAGATTTAGTTGTTTTAAGTGCATGTGAAACTAACTTAGGTGAAATCAAAAAAGGAGAAGGTGTATTTAGTTTATCCCGAGGTTTTTTCTATTCTGGAGCAAAATCAGTTGTTTCTTCTCTATGGAACGTAAATGATGCTTCTACCTCAAGTATTATGCAAGATTTTTATAAAAATCTGAATAATAACCAATCTAAATCGGAAGCATTGAACAATGCTAAACGTAAGTATCTTAAAGAGCAATCTTTATCTCAACAATCTCCTTATTATTGGGCTTCTTTTGTTTTAATTGGAGATACTTCTCCAACCTATCCTGCTACTCCTTTTTGGGTTTATATACTTGGAGTAATAATCATTTTTTCAATTATTTTATTTTTTTTCAAAAAAAGAGGGTAACGTTTTACCAACTTTTGAACAGTAGTGTAAATAATCAGTAATAATAAATTACTCATTGTTTAAAATTGCTATACGTTCTAAAAAAATTGCTATGAAAACATGAACGTTAAAACCAATAATGATTTTATTTTTTGACCTTGAAAATCATTATACAATATCGTAAGGTCGGGGAGAATTTTTATGAAAAAGTAAGGGTAGTAAGAGTTGGGAGGCTCTTATTTCAAAGAGAGCAGTAACTTAGGTTACTGCTTTTCTTTTTTCTGTTTTAAAGTTTTAATCATTTACAAAACTTCCTGCATATTTTACTCTTATATAATCTACGGCAACTTCTTGATTGTTATACACCACAAAACCTAAATCGTTTCCAAAGAAACTTTGAAAATCCATCTGATATACAAAAGTTCCATTGATGTAAAATTTATAATATCCTTTTATCTTTTTAACTGTAAGAATATTCGACTTTTGGTTTCCAGTATTAATATATGAGCTCTTAGTCCAATCTTTAATTGCTTCCTCTTTGTTATTAATCTTTTTTGAAACCTTAAAAGAACCACCTGAGGAAATATAAAATCTGAAATCATTCAACTCATGTTTACCGAAAATTAATCCGTAGCCGTAATCAGTTGTTCCACTTATTTTATCAATCTTAGTTTGAATTTCAAAATCTTTATTTGTGTCGATATAATTATAATCATAAGTAGCCCACCCTTTAAAACTTCGCTTATGCTTTAAATAATACTTTCCATTTTTAATCTTAAATCTTATTTTATCATCATCAACAATGTACCACCCGTTTCTATTATTATTAAACTGATCACTAAAATGATATCCACTGTTATCATAATTGTAACTATTCGTTTTATCAACTGTAGTACCGCTATTGTTAACTGAATTTAAAGTTGAACTGCTTGTATTAACAGAACCTTTTTTCTTATCCAAATAACCCACACTTATATAAGCTACAGATATTTTCTGTCTATCGTATAAAATATATCCAACACGCTCTCCGAAAAATTCAGGAGAATAATCAGTGTATACTTTTGTATCATTAATATAATACTCTAACTTCTTACCTAACTTTACTACCTTTAACACATTATATCCACCATTACCTTTTCGAACGACACTATTGGGAGTCCAGGATTTTAGAAAGTTATCTTTTCCGTTTTTTATTTTATTTATTGAATAAGAACCGTTCCCGTTTACGAAAAATAAATTTTGATTATTCGAGTCTTTTCTACCAAAAATAATCCCATAACCATTGTTAAGAATTCCGCTCTCTTTTTTAATATCCGCAACGATTTTAAAATCTCTCGATGTATCAATATATTTAGGAATAGTACTCGACCAGCCTCCTTTGGCTCTTTTGTGATCGAAAAAATAATTACCATTTAAAACATCAAGAGATACATTTTCATTTTTTGTAGTAGACCAATTATTTCTATTATCATTATAACCATCAAATAAAATGGTTTCTTTTGACACATGTTTATTCTTCGAGCTTACTGAATTAAAAATATTATTATTCGTATTTGAGTTAGAATCAGATTTCCCATCTTCATATACGAGACTTAAATAACCAACTTTAATGGTTTGATTATCATACACTGTAAAACCAACTCGACTTCCATATAACTTTACAGAATAACCAGTGTAAACCAAGTTGCTGTTTATGTAAAACTTATATGCACTTCCTGCTTTTTGGACTTTTAGATAATTTGTAGCGTAGTTTCCTTTTTTTATGTAACTCGATTTTGTCCAATCCTTTAGATAAGTTCTTTTTCCATTTTCGAACTTCACTATTTTATAAGACCCATCCGCTGAAATTAAAAAATGGTTTTGATTATCATTATTCTTTTTACCAAATGTAATTCCGAAACCATTATTTTGAATACCCGAAACCTTTTTAATTTGAGCTGAAATTCGAAAGTTTCTCGAGGAATTAATATACTTTACGATGGTTGAAGACCAACCTCCTGTTTGTCTTCTATGATTAAAAACGTATTCTCCATTTTCAACTGATAATCGAGCACTTGAATCATCTTGCTGATGCCAATTATTATTATTGTTGTTGAATCCTTCAAACAAAATAGTCTTCGAAGTTTTACTTGCTGTAGATCCTCCCGCTGCACCTCCTGCTGAACCTCCAGAGCTCCCGATATACTTAACTCTGAAATAATCAATCGCGACTTTCTGATTTCTATACAGTCGCATCGCCATCTTTTTTCCTTTAAATCTTGAGAAATCCATTCCATACACATAGCTTCCATTTATATAAAAACTTAATCTCCCTCCAGACTTTTTAATCCTTAAATTATTGCTAGAATAGTTTCCTTTGTTAATGTAAGATGATGAAGTCCATGATTTTATATTGGTATATTTTTTCTGTGTAGTTGACTCAGCCACTCTATAATAACCCGTTGCAGTATAGCCAAATTCGGTATAATTATCTTTATCTTGGTAATCAAATAAAAATGAAATACCTCTATCCTGTTCTCCAGAAATCTTTTTAATAGAAGTCAAGATTTCAAAATCACGATTAAAATCTAAATTAAATGTTCTCGTTGTAAACTCTCTGAAACCTGTATTTTGCTTATGATGAAAATAATACTTTCCATCAGATACATACAATTCTCGATCGTCGTTATTTCCTTTTGTCCAATTTGATTGTGAATAAAATTCTTCTTGATACACATATGTTTGCGCTTTTATATTGGTTAGAACCCCCAAAGAAAAAGTAAAGAACAACAAGCTAGATAAAGTAATAGTTTTCATAAAAGTTTTTCTAATATTCCCAAACTAAAGTTATGGAATTGATAATGAAATCACAAATTGCAGAGCTAATAAACAGACACTTACATTAATTACCATCATTTTTTTAGTCAAATAGAATCCTTTTCTAAAAAAAGAAGTAAATTAGCAGGCTTGTTTTGAAACACGGTAAAATCAACTTTTGATAGTTTCTTATTAATATGTTGAAATCAGAGCAATTACTTGATATAAAATACACGCTTACTAAAGTGTACAAAAAATAAAGATTATGACGAACGACGATAGAAAAATTCGCGAGAAATTACAGAAAAAAACTTGGAACGAAATTAAAACAAACGACTCTTGGGCTATTTTTAAAATTATGGCTGAGTTTGTTGATGGTTATGAACGCCTAAGTAAAATTGGTCCATGTGTATCAATTTTCGGATCTGCAAGAACAAAACCAGAGCATAAATATTATAAACTAGCAGAAGAAGTTGCTTACCAACTTACTCAAAGTGGTTTCGGTGTGATTACAGGTGGTGGACCTGGAATTATGGAAGCTGGTAATAAAGGTGCAAATAGAGGAAAAGGTACTTCTGTTGGTTTAAATATCGAATTACCTTTTGAGCAACATGACAATCCTTGGATTGACCCAGGTAAAAGCTTAGACTTTGATTATTTCTTCGTTCGAAAAGTTATGTTTGTAAAGTACTCTCAAGGATTTGTTGTAATGCCTGGTGGTTTTGGAACATTAGATGAACTATTTGAGGCAATTACCTTAATCCAAACTCATAAAATAGGTCGTTTCCCAATTGTACTGGTAGGAAAAAAATTCTGGGGAGGATTACTAGACTGGATTAAAAACACATTATTAGAAGAAGGAAATATTAGCCCGGAAGATTTAAATTTATTTAGAGTGGTTGATACAGCTGAAGAAGCTGTGGAGCATTTTAATAAGTTCTATGCTAAATATCAATTGAAGCCAAACTTTTAATTAAATAAAAAAATAAAGTTATCTTTCAACTCGTTGTCTAAAGCAACGAGTTTTTTATTTTGAGAATATACAAAGTACTACATATTATCCTCTTGATAATGCCTTTTTTTGCATCCTCGCAAGAACATAGCATAAAAATAAAAGCTGAATTAGACACACTTAATCATACATTAAATGTCGAACAAACATTAATATTTTATAATAAAACACAAAAAAAACTTCAAGACATTTACCTTCACAATTGGGCAAACAGTTTTAAAGATAATGAAACTCCTTTAGGAAAAAGATTAATTGAAGATTATAAAAAAGATTTTTATTTCGCAGAGGACAGTGAAAGAGGTTTTTCTAAAATTCACTCTTTAAAAAATCATAATACCGATCTTGACTTTCAAGAACTATATGGGCAAGAGGACGTTGTTGAAGTTCAGTTAAACACTCCTTTACTACCTAATGACAGCATTGAAATTAGGGCAAATTACACCATTAAAATACCGAAAGCACAATACACTGGCTATGGGCGCACTAAAAATGGTTATCACTTACGATTTTGGTATGTTACTCCAGCTGTATATCAAAATGGTTGGCAATTAATGAGTAATCTAAATATGGATGACTTATTTGAAGATGTTGCAAATTTTGTTATTGAAATAAGTATTCCTAAAAAATTTCACCTTCAAAGTAATTTATACCATTACCAAAGTTCTAGTGAAACATCTAACGAGTATTATTTGGTTGGAAATCAAAGAAAAGATATCATTTTAAACATCAGTAACAATTCGCGTAATTTCAAAATTTTTAAATTGAAAGAGCGAGTTATTAAAACAGACATTTATAACAAGCGAATCGAATACAACCCCACTAACGAAATCATTCAACGTCAGATTACCTTTATTGAAAATTTTATCGGAAAACATCCTCACACCGAAATTTTAGTAGATGCAAATACAGTCAATAAAAATTCCTTGCGCGATTTATACGGTATTCCAGATTGGTTAAAACCTTATCCCGAAAACTTCAAATGGGAAACCCGCTTTTTTAAAGCTTTAGTTAGCAAGTATATAGACGATGTTCTATTATTTAATAAACGAAATGATTATTGGTTAACAGAGGGAATTCAAACTTTTTTAATGATGGAATACATTAATAAGTACTATCCTGATGTAACAGTTTTTGGTAGATTTTCAAATCTATGGGGGTTTCGCAACTATAATTTAGCGAAACTCAAGCAAAATGATAAATATCCATTTTTATATCAATTTAGTGCTCGTAGATTTTTCGATCAGGCATTAACCACTCGTGCTGACTCACTTTCAAACTTTAATCGAAAAGTTGTAAGTCCGTATAAAGCTGGTCTTGGACTGCGCTATTTACAAGATTTCATAGGTAATAATTCTCTTACCAATTCTTTTAAAGAATTTTATAGAGATCATCGTTTGAAAATTACCAATTCAAATGCATTTGAAAAAGTTATCACAAATAATACCGATAAAAATTTAGACTGGTTTTTTAACGATTACATTAAAACAAGTAAAAAGATTGATTATAAAATCAAGAAAGTCAAATTATTAAAAAAAGAAGATTCTGTTGAAGTCACTATTAAAAATAAGAGAAATATCACAGCTCCAGTTTCTTTGTATACTGTAAAAGACAAACAGATTAAATCCAAAATTTGGATTACTGGAGTGGATAGTGTTAAAACTATAAAACTTAAAGCTAATGGCTACGATAAATTAGCTTTGAATTACGAGCAAATTTACCCTGAATATAATTCTTTAAATAATTTCAAAAGTATTAACAACTCGATTATTAGCAAACCTCTACAGTTTCGGTTTTTGAAAGATATTGAGGATCCTTATTACAATCAAATTTTTTATAATCCTAACATAAAGTATAACCTTTATGATGGAATTATTTTAGGTGTAAATTTCAACAATCGTCCGGTGATTAAGCACAATTTTGAATTTAGTTTGACACCTAACTACGCATTTAAAAGTCAGAATTTAACAGGTTCTTTTTCTTTTGCTTATGACCAATTCTTTGAAGAAACTAAGATTTATAAAATTAGGTATGGTATTGCTGGGAGTAACTTCCATTATGCTCCAGAATTATCATATAACACCTTCTATCCTTTTGTAAATATTCAGTTCAAAAGAAATACTTTGAGAGATGTTGGAACAAAATCAATCTTATCAAGAATTGTTTATGTCAACAGAGAAATTCAACCCACGCAACAGGCTATAGAAAGTGATCGATATAGTATTGTTAATTTCCGATATATCTACAGTCAACCCAATGTTATTAGGCGATTACAATATGCCATTAATGCTGAACTCGGTAATAATTTCACAAAACTTTCAACTGATATTCGCTATTTAAAATTCTTTGATGAACAGCGAAGTTTTAATTTACGATTCTTTGGTGGTCTATTTGTTACTAATAGCTCAGAAGGAGATTATTTTAGTTTCGGGTTAAATCGTAGTTCTGATTATTTATTCGAACAAAATTTATTTGGGCGATCGGAAAACACGGGATTATTTAGCCAGCAATTCGTTATTTCCGACGGAGGTTTTAAATCATTCTTTAATCAACCATCATTTGCTAATCAGTTAATGTTATCTGCCAACACAAGTGTAAGCATTTGGAGATGGGTCGAAGCGTATAATGATGCCGCAATGCTTAAAAGTAAAAACGAAAACCCAAAGTTCTTTTATGAAAACGGAATTCGTTTAAACTTCGTTCCCAACATTTTAGAATTATATTTTCCGATTTACACAAACGAAGGTTTTGAAATTACAGATAATACCTACCCCGGTAAAATTCGATTTGTAATTACCTCAAGCTTAGATAGAATTTACAATTTTATTCGTAGAGGATTATTGTAGAAAATTCAATGGAATCCTGAAAAAGAGTATTTTTTTACGATTTTAGCAATAAAAACAAATATTTTTAAATTTCATTTAAAAAAACTATCTTTGTGGAAACGAACAAAAAGTTTATTTATGAGCCAAAGTGTAGAAATTTCAAATCCACAAAAATTATCATTTGAAGACTTTAAAAATGAAGTATTAAATGATTATAAAATTGCCAGATTAAGTAGAGAATGTAGTTTGCTAGGAAGAAGAGAGGTATTAACTGGTAAAGCTAAATTTGGAATTTTTGGAGACGGTAAAGAAGTTCCACAATTAGCAATGGCTAAAGCTTTTAAAAACGGCGATTTTAGATCTGGTTACTATAGAGATCAAACTTTTATGATGGCGATTGGTGAGTTAAACGCTCAACAATTTTTCGCTGGATTATACGCGCATACTGATATCGTTCAAGAACCGATGTCTGCAGGAAGACAAATGGGTGGTCACTTCGCTACACATTCTTTAGATGAAAAAGGAAACTGGAAGAATTTAACTGCTCAAAAGAATTCTTCATCTGACATCTCTCCTACTGCCGGACAAATGCCTAGATTATTAGGTTTGGCTCAAGCCTCAAAAATTTATAGAAATGTTGAAGAATTAAAAAATCATTCTAATTTTTCTAATCAAGGAAACGAAGTAGCTTGGGGAACTATCGGTAATGCTAGTACAAGTGAAGGATTATTCTTTGAAACTATAAATGCTGCTGGTGTTTTACAAGTACCAATGGTTATGAGTGTTTGGGATGACGAATATGGAATTTCTGTTCATGCAAGACATCAAACAACAAAAGAAAGTATCTCTGAAATATTAAAAGGTTTCCAGAGAGAAAATGATACTAATGGTTATGAAATTTTCGTAGTTAATGGTTGGGATTACGTAAAATTAATTGACACTTATAATAAAGCTGCTGAAATAGCAAGAGAACAACATATTCCTGTTTTAATTCATGTTAAAGAATTAACGCAACCACAAGGACATTCAACTTCTGGATCTCATGAAAGATACAAGTCTAAAGAAAGATTAGAATGGGAAAAAGAGTTTGATTGTATTGCTCAAATGAGAAAATGGATTCTTGAGTTTGAATTAACAGATGATCAAGGTGATGTTTTACGTTTTGTTGAAAGTGAAGAAGAATTAACTGCTCTTGATAAGGCAATTAAAAAAGAGGTAAGTACTGCTAAACGCGATGCTTGGAATAGCTTCATTAATGAAATTAAATCTGAAGTTATTACAGCAACAACTCTTTTAGAAAAAGTAGCAACAAAAAGTAGTAATGGTACTTTCATCACAAAATATAGGAATGATTTAGCGGGAATTACCGAGCCAATTAGAAAAGATATTTTAACAGCGTGTAGAAAAACATTACGTTTAATTCGTGATGAAAACTTCCCAGAAAAAATTGCATTACAAAACTTTATTAAAGAAAGTATTGATAGTGCTTACACAAAATATTCTTCTCATCTATTAAATGATAACGCTAATTCAGTTGTTAACTCCGAGGAAGTTAAACCAATTTACAATAGTGAAAAAAACTTAGTCGATGCTCGTATTATTATGAGAGACAACTTTGATGCTATTTTACAAAAGCATCCTGAAGTTTTAGTGTTTGGTGAAGACGCTGGTTATATTGGTGATGTAAATCAAGGTTTAGAAGGATTACAAGAAAAGTTTGGTGAACTAAGAGTTTCTGACACTGGAATTAGAGAAGCTACAATTATTGGTCAAGGAATCGGAATGGCAATGAGAGGATTACGTCCGATTGCTGAAATTCAGTACTTAGATTATTTACTGTATGCATTGCAAATCATGAGTGATGATTTAGCAACTTTACGTTACAGAACTTTTGGAAAACAAAAAGCTCCGTTAATCATTCGTACTCGTGGACACCGTTTAGAAGGAATTTGGCATGCTGGTTCTCCAATGGGAGGAATTATTAATAATGTTAGAGGAATTCACGTTTTAGTTCCTAGAAATATGACTAAAGCTGCCGGGTTCTATAATACTTTATTAGAAGGTGATGATCCTGCTTTAGTTGTTGAATGTTTAAATGGATATCGATTAAAAGAAGAATTACCAACAAACTTAGGAGAATTTAAAACTCCTATCGGTGAAGTTGAAGTAATTAAAGAAGGTACAGACATTACAATTTTATCTTACGGTTCTACATTAAGATTAGTAGAAGAAGCTGCAAAAGATTTACAGCAAGTTGGTATCAATGCTGAAATTGTTGATGCTCAAAGTTTATTACCTTTTGATAAGAATCAAGACACTGTAAAATCTTTAGCAAAAACTAATAGACTGTTAGTGGTTGACGAAGACGTTCCAGGAGGAGCTTCAGCTTACTTGTTACAACAAGTTCTTGAAAATCAAAATGGATATGTTCATTTAGATAGTAAGCCACAAACGTTAAGTGCAAAAGCACACAGACCAGCTTATGGAACAGATGGTGATTACTTCTCTAAACCATCAGTTGAAGATATTTTTGAAAAAGTATACGAGATTATGCACGAAGCAAATCCATCTCAATTTAATAGTTTATACTAGAGAATAGTCATTTACAATATTTAAAACCGATGAAGTTTCATCGGTTTTTTTCGTTTCATATTTTAACTTAAGTCTAACTATCTATTTCATAAGTTTTTGATAATTTAGTTGGCTTATCAACTAATTTTAAAAAACATGCAACGAATATTACTTCTTTTACTTTTAGTTTGTTTAGGCATTCCTAATAATATAGAAGCCCAAAGAAAAAAATCAAAAAAAGGTGATAAAAAGGAAATTGCTAAAAAAACACCTAAAAAGAAAAAACCTAAGTATACTGATTTTGTAAATAAAAAAACAAAGACAGATGATGGTTTGTTCAAAGTTCACGAAACCAACGGAAAATATTACTACGAAATTCCTAAAGCACTACTAGGAAAGGAAATGCTTTTGGTAAGTAGAATTAAGGCATTACCTTCTGGTTTTGGTGGCGGATATATTAATGCAGGTTCTAAAACTAATGAACAAGTTGTTGTTTGGGAGCATTATAAAAAGAAAGTTTTATTAAAAATAAAATCATATCAGGCAATAGCAAACGACTCTCTTCCTATATATAAATCTGTAAAATCAAATAACTTAGAGCCTATAATTCATGCTTTTGATATTAAAGTTCAAAATAACGATTCAACAGCTGTTCTTATTGACGTTTCTAAGTTTTTTACATCTGACATAAAGGCTATTAGTGGTATTAGAGAGAGGACAAGGAAACAATATAAAGTTAGAAAATTAGATGCTAAAAGAAGTTTTATCAACTCTATAAAAAGTTATCCTAAAAATATTGAAGTAGTACAAGACTTCACATATGATGCTAGTAGTCCTCCATCTCAAAGAGCTGCTGGAAGTATAAGTATTAGAATGAATCAATCAATGATTCTACTTCCTGAGAACCCAATGATGCCAAGAGTTTTTGATAAACGGGTAGGATATTTCTCAATCGGAACTGTAGATTATAGTTCAGAAGCTTTAAAAGCAGATCGTAAAATGTACATACGAAGATGGAGACTAGAACCAAAAGATAAAGCAGCATACAACAGAGGTGAATTAGTAGAACCTATTAAACCAATTGTATATTATTTGGATCCTGCTACTCCAAAAAAGCTAAGAAAATATATTAAACAAGGTGTTGAGGATTGGCAAAAAGCATTTGAAACGGCTGGTTTTAAAAATGCAATTATCGCAAAAGATCCACCTACAAAAGAAGAAGATCCAGAGTTTAGTATGGAAGATATCCGTTATTCTGCTATTAGGTATGTAGCAAGTACGACAAGAAATGCAATGGGACCAAGCGTTTCTGACCCTCGCTCAGGTGAAATTATTGAAAGTGATATTATTTGGTATCATAATCATTTACGATCTTACAGAAATAGATATTTACTGGAAACAGGAGCAGCTAATCCATCAGCAAGAACTTTAAATACACCAGATGAAGAAATTGGTGAAATGATGCGTATGGTAATAGCTCATGAAGTAGGTCACGCTCTAGGTTTACCGCACAACATGGCTGCAAGTTATGCATATCCAGTAGATTCTTTGCGTTCAGGTACTTTTACTCAAAAGTATGGTATTGCCGCTACTATAATGGATTACGCTCGATATAATTATGTTGCGCAACCTGGTGATAAAAATATTCGTTTTATTCGTAAAATAGGTCCATACGACCATTACGCTATCAATTGGGGTTACCGTTATTTACCTTTTGCTAGTAAACCAGAAGATGAGATAAAAACTTTGGATAAATGGATTAGCGATAAAGCAGATAATCCTATTTATAAGTTCGGTATTCAACGTTATAATGGTTTCGATCCTGCTTCTCAAACGGAAGGTATTGGAAATGATCAAGTAAAAGCAAGTACATATGGAGTTAAAAACTTGAAAATAGTTGCTAAAAACTTACAAAACTGGACTTCAGACCAAACTAATAATTATGATGATTTAAGTGAACTTTACTCTGAACTACTTGGAGTATGGAATAGATACGCAGGTCACGTTGTTGGAAATATTGGTGGAGTTTTTGAAGACAATAAAAAACCGGAACAATCGGGTAATGTATATACGGTTCTTTCGAAAGAAAAGCAGAAAGAATCACTAAACTGGTTGTTAAAAAATGTGTTTACTACTCAAAATTGGTTGTTAGACAAAAATCTTCTTGCCAAAATTAGTCATACTAACTATACCAACAGAATGCTGTCTTTACAAAACAGACAACTATCTGGTTTATTAAATACAAGCAGACTAGAACGAATGATTAACACAGAAGTAATAAGTTCTGACTTTTATAGTGCTTCTGAATTTATGAGTGATTTAAGAAAAGGGTTATTCAAAGAAACCAAAAGCTTAAAAAATGTAGATGTTTATCGTAGAAACTTACAAAAGAGTTTTATTGGTAGAATGGATTCTTTGTTAAATGATAAGAAAATTTCAAATACAGATATCCCGTCTATTGTAAGAGGTGAATTGATTTCTTTAAAATATCAATTAAATTTAGCAAGCAAAAGAGCTGTAAATAGAATTACAAAATATCATTACAAAGATTGTTTAGAAAGGATTAACTCAATTCTAAATCCTAAAAAGTAACATAAAAAAATCCCGATGAGTTTCATCGGGATTTTTAATTTTATTAAAATTGATATTATTCTTCAACTTTTACATCTTGAACATCAATTTCTTTGTTCTTAGATTCGTAATCTCTGATTTTATCTTTTATTAAATCCATAAATGATGCACCAGCGAAATCAGAATTATCAACAATCTCTTTTAAAGCTTTAATTCTATCGGTCATTGTTTCTTTAGCCATTGCTTGTCCAGCGAATTTTGCAACAGCAATATCAACTTGCTTCTCAGAAATGTTTGCAGACTTAACCCAAACCTCTTCGATGTACTTTCCTTCTGCTCTTTTACCTTTTACTTGAGCCCAATCATCTTGAGTTGCTACTACAGCAATAATATCCATTGGACTGTATTTAGTATCAGTTTTAGTTAATAAATCAGGACGCTTGTATACGTTTGCATCTTGTAACATAACTCCAACTTTACTATCAACAGCTAAGAAAGTAGCACGAGACCAACCTTCTTTCCCATCGATTAACTTAATTTTATAATATTCTTTTTTAGATACTGAATCCATTGTAGATTCTCCTGTAAAGTAAACCTTCTCTCCTAAACTCATAGAAGTTACCCACTTACCTTTTGCATCAGGAGTTTCTCTAACTGATAATTTATCTAAAACACAAATAGCATCTCCACTTTTGTCTTCAGTTTCAGCCACTGGAGTTTCTTCTTTTTTAACTTCAGTCGATTGTTCTTCAGTAGTTTTGTCAGATTTTTCACTTTTTGGTCCACAACTTACAAGAATTGTTGAAAGTGAAATGATAGCAATGATTATTTTTTTCATTTTAAATTGATTTTAAAGACAAATATATAATTTAATTATTAAGTACTTTTTTAACTAATTGTAAATATAATTCACATACTTACTGTTCTTTTTCAACAAATCACTTCCAATAGCGCAGTCTAAACAACGTTTTAAATTACAGTAATTGTTTTTCAATTCTAATAACGCTTGAGTTTTAAAACTATTTTCAGAAGTAATATTCATTTTTTCAAATTTTGAAATAATAGAATTTCTTTCTGGTTTCAATGATTTCATAATTTCTAGTAATTCGTCTGGGTTTAAGTTTCCTTTTTCTTTTAGATAGACAAACTTTAAGGGTATTATTGTATTCATAACAAGTAAATCAACAAATGATTTACTTAATTTTTTTGAGCTCTTCTTGCTCTCTTTTCTAAAAGTGTAATGCGATTTCCAAAAAGAATCTAACGTAATATCAAACACATCATAAATTCTATCTATTTCAGTTTCTCTTATGAGTTCTGCAAACAAATTTTGATGTTTACTATACAACGCAATTAATTGTGCAATACGAACAGTAGGAAAGTTATTTGGCCGCATTCTAAAAAATTGAAAATGATTTTTAGAAATTGGTTTCAACTCATACTTGTGTTTCATGTATTCAAATTCCTTACTAAGCTTTTTAAAATAACTATTCTCTTCATCTTCATTTAAAAAGCCTGCTTGCCCAAACATTAAAGCTGCTAATGATACTTTATCTTGCCTTACCTTTCTTAAAATTTTAAAACCAAATGATTTTGAGAGTTTTAAAAACGCCTCACCGTTTACTTTTAATCCAAAATTTTTAGCCAACATTTGAAATAAAACCGCTTCATAATCATTATTAGTTTCTTTTAATAAAGAGAGAATAATCGTAGCCTTATTTTCTAATCTTTCAAAATAAAGACGCTCTAACCAGTTCTCAATCAGAAAAGAATCAATTTCACCAATTTGATTCTCGCATGCGATCCAATTCAAATTATTTGCATACAACTCTCTATAATTATTTAGTATTTCGGGATCTACCCTATTCTTTAATTCTAAAGTCGGAATTGGTTGATTGTTTTTCATGTAGATATCGGCATCATTCTCCCAAACAACATGAAGAATTACTGCATCATAATTGGTATCATTTTCATGATGATGTAAATACCAATCCGAAGCTTTTACATGTATTTCAATGTTACCAACCCAAAGTTGACCGTCAATTTCAATTTTAGCATTTAAAAAATCCGGACCTGAGTTCATATTATAAACTCCTGAATTGATTACAGAAATTCTTTCATTATGAGATGTGATGAGTTTAGAATGTAGCAATAGTTTATATCGCCACAAATAGTGGAGAAATTTTTCTTTCATAGCGTGTAATTTTCTTTCAATTTTTCGACTGTAAAATTATAAAATTTTTGTTAAAGTCATTTTTGGAAAAAATTAGTGTTTCATTATTACATCAACAGTATAAGAGATTTAACTAATTCATTAAAAAATTAGATATAAGCTTATAAGTTTTTTCAATAGTTAGTACAATTAGCAAGGCTTTTATATGCGTAACTTTGCATTAAAATTAATTCGGATGAATACGATTGAAAGTTTGCAATGGCGTTATGCTGTTAAAAAATTTGACGAAAATAAAACCTTAACTAACGAGCAAATAAATACATTAAAAGAAGCTTTTAATTTAACTGCTACTTCTTATGGTTTACAACCTATTACTTTGTTAGTTATTCAAAATAAAGAAATTCAACAAAAACTAGTTGAACATAGTTGGAATCAACAACAAGTTGCTCAGGCATCACATGTTTTAGTGTTATGTGTTCCTGCAAAACATACTGAAAAAGATGTAGAGCACTATTTCAATTTAGTAAAAGAAATAAGAAATACACCAGACGAAATCTTAAATCCGTTTAAAGAATTTTTGATGGGAAATTTCAAACAAAAAACCCAAGAGGAATTATATCAATGGAATAAAAACCAAGCATACATTGCATTAGGAAATTTAATGACAGTATGTGCAATTGAAAAGATTGATTCTTGTCCGATGGAAGGCTTTGTTCCAGAAAAATATGATGAAGTATTAGATCTTGCTTCTAAAAATTTAAGATCTGTTTTAGTATTACCAGTAGGTTACAGAGCTGAAGATGATTTTATGAAAGACTTGAAAAAAGTTAGAAAAGAAACTGACGAAACGGTTTTACACATTAATTAAGACTTAATTGGGGATTTATATATAAGGGCGTTGATAGTTAATCTATCTTCTGCCCTTTTTCTTTTTATATTAGTAGCCGAAAAATATAGTAAATGCAACCACTTTATATTCTATTGCTCATTGTAGCGTACTTCAGCGTACTTGTTTTTATTTCTTACATAACAGGAAAATCTGCCAACAATCAAACTTTTTTCAAGGCTAATAATTCTTCTCCTTGGTATTTAGTTGCTTTCGGAATGATTGGAGCTTCTTTATCTGGAGTTACTTTTATTTCTGTTCCAGGTTGGATAGAAGATCAACAAATGGGTTACATGCAAATGGTATTAGGATATACCATTGGTTATGCCGTTATAGGATTAGTTTTACTTCCGCTATATTACAAGCTTAACCTAACTTCAATCTACACATATTTAGAAGATCGATTTGGAAAATTATCTTATAAAACAGGCGCCACCTTCTTTTTAATTTCTAGAACTGTTGGAGCTGCTTTTCGTTTGTTCTTAGTCGCAAAAGTATTACAGTTAATTCTTTTTGATGAATATGGAATTCCTTTCTGGATGACGGTTACGATAACTATCTTATTGATTTGGTTATATACTTTTAAAGGTGGAATAAAAACTATTGTATGGACGGATACTTTACAAACTTTATTTATGCTAATTGCTGTAGGAGTTTGTATTGTAATGATTAAGGATGAATTACAAATTGAAAGTTTATTCGATTATATTTCAGAAAATAGACTCTCGAAAATATTCTTTTTTGAAGATATAAAAGCAGGAAATTACTTTTGGAAACAATTTTTCTCTGGAGCGTTTATAGCTATTGTAATGACAGGTTTAGATCAAGATATGATGCAAAAAAATCTTACTTGTAGAAATTTAAAAGATGCTCAAAAAAACATGTTTTGGTTTACATTTGTTTTGGTTATTGTAAACTTTTTCTTTTTAGCATTAGGTGTATTACTTACCGATTATGCTACTATAAATGAAATCAATGCACATAAAGACAATTTATTTCCAACAGTTGCGATGAGTGGTGATTTAGGTTTAGTCACTTCTTTATTCTTTTTATTAGGATTAATTGCCGCAGCTTACTCAAGTGCTGATAGTGCTTTAACCTCTTTAACTACCTCTTTTAGTATTGATATTTTAGAAATTGACAAGAAAGAAAACGAACAAGAAAAAGAACAAATACGAAAAAAAATTCATGTACTATTCTCCGTTATTTTGATTGCAACAATTTTAGTTTTCAAATATTTTATTGCCAATGATAGTGTTATCGCTAAGATATTTCAATTCGCAGGTTATACTTACGGACCTTTATTAGGTTTGTATGCATTTGGACTATTCACTAAATTAAATGTGAAAGACAAACTAGTTCCTTATATATGTGTTATCGCTCCAATTCTTACCTATTTTATTAGTGATTACAGTAAAACTAATTTAGGTTTCGACTTCGGATTTTTCGTATTAATTTTAAACGGTTTCCTAACATTCATTGGACTATTAAGTATAAAAGAATCAAAGCATGCCTAAAAAAGGAAAAGCCAAAAACACCGTTAATAAGGCGAAACACACTCGCTTAATGAAACAGAAGGAAAATAAACTTCGTTTAGAAAAACAGCGAACTAAAGAAAGACTAAAAGCTATTATTAAAAAAGCAAACGAAGCTAAAGAACAAAATGAAGATTAAAGATATAATTGAAAAGTTTGATTTAAATCAACATCCAGAAGGTGGATATTTTAAAGAAACTTATAGAAGCTCAGGAAGTATTGCAAACGAGAATTTAAGTACTGATTTTATTGGTGATCGAAACTATTCTACGGGAATTTACTTCTTACTAACTTCAGATAGTTTTTCAGCATTTCATAAAATTAATCAAGATGAAATGTGGCATTTCTATCTAGGAACAACTTTAAAACTTCATATGATTTCTCCAGAAGGTGAATATTCTTATGTACTCATTGGAAATGATATTCTCAATAATGAAGTACCACAGTTTACAGTTCCAGCTCAATATTGGTTCGCAGCAGAAGTTATAGAAGATAATTCCTTTGCTTTTACAGGTTGCACGGTAGCTCCAGGGTTTGATTTTAAAGATTTTGTATTACCTGAAAGAAAAGAGTTGATTGAAATATTTCCACAACACAAGGAAATTATTACAAGACTAACACATTCATAAAATTAAAAAAATCCTAAGTTTAAAACTTAGGATTTTTATTTGTCTATAGAACCCAAAACGCGTTGCATAAAATTGTTCAGCGCTTCTTTTCTTGGTGTTCCTTCTTTTATCATTTTATCAACTTCAATCGCTCCATACATATTGGAAATTAACTCTCCAATTACATCTAATTCTTCATCTTTTAATGATGGAACCTCAGTTAGAGCTTCTAAAGTTTCAATTGTTTCAATGATATAGTCTTGATCGTTCTCTTCGATGAAAGAAGTCAAGTGTTTAATTACTGGTAATTTCATCTTAAATTACTTCGTTTACTAGTTCCTTTAAAACGTCAAACTTGTTCGTTTGTACTTGATTTACGAATTTCCCATCAACAAAAGTTGCAAAAGTAGGTAAGTTATCTACCGTAGCTAATTGTCTACTTTCTGGAAATTTTTCCGCATCAGCAATGATAAAAGAAACATCGTCATTCTCAGTAGCCAATTTTTTGAATTTTGGTTTCATAATTCTACAGTTTCCGCACCAAGTTGCAGAATATTGAACTACTACTTTCTTATTCTCGGCTACAATATTTTCTAAATTATCTTGAGCTAATTCTTGAATCATAATTTTTATTGAAATTTAAAATGAAGAATTACGAATTATAATAGTCATGACAACTTAATTCGTAATTCAACATTCTTGATATATTTTATTAATTTACAGCTAAGTACTCAGCAGTAGCTTTAGCGTTAGGCTGCATTGCTGCTTTACCTTCTTCCCAGTTAGCTGGACAAACCTCACCTTTTTCTTGTACGTGTGTGTAAGCATCGATTAAACGTAAATATTCGTTTACATTACGTCCAATTGGCATGTGATTTACTCCTTCATGAACTACAGTACCTTCTTCGTCAATGATATAAGTAGCTCTATAAGTTACGTTATCACCTTCTACTTGTACAGTACCAGTAGCCTCATCATAAGTCTCATTAGTAATATCTAAAATTCCTAAGATAGAAGATAAGTTACGGTTGCTATCAGCTAATAAAGGATAAGTAACACCTTCGATACCTCCGTTATCTTTAGATTGGTTTAACCAAGCAAAGTGTACTTCCGGAGTATCACAAGAAGCACCAATTACGATTGTATTTCTTTTATCAAACTCTGGTAAAGCAGCTTGGAAAGCGTGTAATTCAGTTGGACATACAAAAGTAAAGTCTTTTGGGTACCAAAATAAAATTACCTTTTTCTTGTTGTTTACTGCTTCTTCTAAAACATTCAATTTAAACGTATCTCCCATTTCGTTCATTGCATCTACGTTCAAATTTGGAAATTTCTTACCAACTAATGTTGCCATTCTTTTAATTATTTTATTGAATTAATATTAAAATTTGTTTTTGAAAACAGCTGCAAAAATATCGCGTAATAAGTATAATTCAAGAAGAATTCTACAAGAAATTCTTATTTCATCATAAGAAAATTCAATACTAACTAAAGAGCATTTATTGTATCTTTATAAGACCCTACAAAACAATCAAATAAAACATAATTATAGTTTTTTGTTATTTTAAAATAAAAATTATAAATAAAAACAATTCAATGTTTTATTGTAGCTTTGAAACACGAACTAACTTAAAATTCTACTATAATGAATCACAGTAACAATAACTCAGGCGACATCTCTAAATGTCCTTTCCACAGCGCACAAAAAAGGCCTGCTGGAGGAGGAACCACTAATAGAGACTGGTGGCCGAATGAATTAAAATTAAACATCCTACGTCAAAACGCAAGCAAAAACGACCCTTTAGGCAGCGACTTCAACTACGCTGAAGCGTTTAACAGTTTAGACTTTGCGGCATTAAAACAAGATGTTATTGATTTGATGACAGATTCACAAGATTGGTGGCCTGCAGATTATGGACATTACGGAGGCTTTATGATTCGTATGGCTTGGCATAGTGCTGGTACCTATCGTGTTGGTGATGGTCGTGGTGGTGCAGGATCAGGAACTCACCGTTTCGCGCCTCTTAATAGTTGGCCAGACAATGGAAACTTAGATAAAGCACGTTTGTTATTATGGCCAATAAAGAAAAAATACGGTAATAAGATTTCTTGGGCAGATTTAATGGTCTTAGCTGGAAACTGTGCACTAGAATCTATGGGGTTCAAAACATTTGGTTTTGCTGGAGGAAGAGAAGATGTTTGGGAACCAGAGCAAGATATTTACTGGGGAAGTGAAAATCAATGGTTAGGAAATGATGAACGTTATGATACAAGTGATGGCGAATTAGAAGGTCATTTAGGAGCAGTGCATATGGGACTTATATATGTAAATCCTGAAGGACCAAATGGTGAACCAGACCCATTAAAATCTGCACACGATATTAAAATCACCTTCGGTCGTATGGCAATGAACGATGAAGAAACTGTTGCTTTAGTTGCTGGTGGACATACTTTCGGTAAAGCTCACGGTGCTGCTGACCCAGACAAATATGTTGGTGTTGAGCCTCATGGTGCTACAATTCAGGAAATGAGTACTGGATGGAAAAACTCTTTTGGAACTGGTTTTTTAGATGATACCATTACAAGTGGATTAGAAGGTGCTTGGACACCTAATCCTACTCAATGGGATCATGATTATTTTGATGTATTGCTGAATTATGATTGGGAATTAACAAAAAGTCCTGCAGGAGCATATCAATGGACACCCACTGCAGATTCAAATGCCAGAATGGCTCCAAAAGCCGGAAATCCTAATGAAAAACAAGCTTTAATGATGTCTACAGCCGATATGGCTTTGAAAATGGATCCAGTTTACAGAGAAATATCAGAGCGTTTTCATGAAGATCACGCTGCTTTCGAAGATGCTTTTGCAAGAGCTTGGTACAAATTAACTCATCGTGACATGGGACCGATTGATCGTTACTTAGGACCAGAAGTACCGAGTGAAGAACTACTTTGGCAAGATCCGATACCTAAAGTTAATTATACATTAAGTGCTTCAGATATTGAATTGTTAAAGAAAATGATTGCTGCTTCCGGATTGACAGTTTCAGAATTAGTAAAAACAGCTTGGGCTTCTGCATCTACTTTTAGAGGATCAGATAAACGTGGAGGAGCTAACGGATCTAGAATTAGGTTAGAACCACAGAGAAGTTGGGAAGTAAACAATCCAAAAGAATTAGGTAAAGTATTAAGTGTTCTAGAAGGTATTCAAAAAGAGTTCAACGGAACTATTTCTATGGCTGACTTAATTGTACTTGCAGGTAATGTAGGTGTAGAACAAGCAGCAAAAAATGCCGGTCATGATATCACGGTTCCTTTCTCTCAAGGAAGAGGAGATGCAACGCAAGAACAAACAGATATAGAATCGTTCAGTCATTTAGAGCCTTTAGCAGATGGTTTTAGAAACTATATGAGTTCAAAACTTAAAGGTGTTGCCGCTGAAGATATGTTAGTAGATAAGGCTAATTTATTAACACTTTCAATTCCTGAGATGACAGTTTTAGTAGGTGGTTTACGAGTTTTAGGCACAAACTATGATGGATCGAATCATGGAGTGTTTACTGACAATGTGGGTAGTTTAACTAATGATTTTTTTAGTAATATTCTTGACTTCTCGATTACATGGAGCGCTACCTCATCGGAAGAAACAGCCTTTGATGGACGTGATAGAAAAACTGGAGCGACTAAATTTACGGGAACTAGAGCTGATTTAATTTTTGGTTCCAACACTGAGTTAAGAGCAGTTTGTGAGGTCTACGGAGCAAATGACGGACAAGAAAAATTTGTTTCTGATTTTATAAAAGCGTGGAGTAAAGTTATGGACTTAGACAGGTTTGACTTGGCTTAATTCAAGTTAGTAATTATATGTAAATAAAAAAGAAGAGCAAAAATGCTCTTCTTTTATTTTTTAGCCCCATCGGGAGGTAAACCTCTATCATCACAATGATCTCTATTGCTATATGGAAACAGAGAGTACTTATCCTGCTCATCAGGAGGTATTCCACCATTGTCAGAATGATCTTTATAATTCATACCTCCAGTAATTGAACTAAGTCTGTTTAACTCAAATTTTTCAAACCTCTTTATCATATTCTTTTTTATTAATTTATTTTATTTACTCGCAAATAACTTCACGTCGTTATCTGAAACTGTTTTTTCTCCTAGGATTATAAGTCTTTCAACAACATTACGAAGTTCTCTAATATTACCTGTCCAATCATACTCTTGTAAAAGTTTTACAGCTTTATCTGAGAATGTTTTCTTAGGTGTTCCTTGCTCCTGGGCAATTTTATTAGTAAAGAAATCTACTAGCAACGGAATATCTTCTCTCCTATCATTTAAAGCCGGAACTTTAATTAAAATCACAGCTAATCTGTGATATAAATCTTCTCTAAATCGTCCTTCTTCAATTTCCTTCTTTAAATCCTTATTTGTTGCAGCAACAACACGAACATTTACTTTAATATCTTTATCCGAACCTACTCTCTGAATTTTGTTCTCTTGTAAAGCACGCAAAACTTTAGCTTGTGCAGATAAACTCATATCTCCAATTTCGTCCAAGAAAATTGTTCCTCCGTTTGCTGCTTCAAATTTCCCTGCTCTATCTTTGTTAGCTCCAGTAAAACTTCCTTTTACATGTCCGAATAATTCGCTTTCAATTAACTCTGCCGGAATAGCCGCACAGTTAACTTCAATCATTGGCGCTTTCGATCTATCTGACTTTTCATGTAACCAATGAGCAACCAATTCTTTTCCTGTTCCGTTTGGACCAGTAATTAAAACACGTGCGTCTGTTGCAGCTACTTTTTCAATTATATCTTTTATATGAGTAATAGCATCACTTTCACCAATCATTTCGTAATTCTTGCTCACTTTCTTTTTGAGGCGCTTGTTCTCAACAACCAACTCCTTTCTATCTAAAGCATTACGGACTGTATTTAACAAACGATTTAAATCTGGTGGTTTTGAAATATAATCGAAAGCTCCAAGGCGCATCGTATTTACAGCTGTATCTAAATCACCATGGCCCGAAATCATAACGATAGGAGTTTCTGGCTTAATTTTTTTAGCTTTTTCAAGAACTTCAACCCCATCCATTTTTGGCATTTTAATATCACATAATACTAAATCGTAATCGTTATTCTTTATAGCTTCAATACCTTCTAAACCATCCTCCGCTTCTTCAACTTGGTAACTATCACTTTCTTCTGATATAATTTTCTTTAATACTCTACGAATTGCTGCTTCGTCTTCTATGATTAATATTTTAGACATATTGTATATTTTTCTTCAATATTTTTAAAATCTCTATTTTATTTTCTTCAAAATACGATTCTTCGTACTTTACAAAAAGAAATTTATCGTTTTTCTTTTTAAACCTTATCAAAGACTGTTCCTCAATTATAGAAAACTCTTTAAAATCTTTCCAAAAATAAGATTCGAAGTAATTACCAAACGTGACCAAACCGTTTTCTGTTATATAAAAACATGATCGTTGCTTAGAAACATTCCGATAAGATAAGCTAAAGAAATTATAAAATAAGGAAAAGGATTCTCTGAAGTATTAAAGAAATAATTCATAAATCTTGTAGGTTTAAAGTCTATTAAATAAGAGAATTTAACGCTAAAACATAGCAAAGCTATAGCTACAATAGAAATCAAAATATCCCTAAATTTTGTAGTAAATAATTCAAGATATCCCATCTTTTTTCTTTTCCTCCTTAAATAATAAAACCTAAAGACTTCGAAGGCTTTTATACCAGTGAGTAAAAGCAACACTACAATACCAAGAATAATCGATAACTCAAACTCGACAAAGTTGAATATCCAAAACAATATGAAACAACCAACAGTTATTAAGCGAATTATCTTTAAGTTCTTCATGCAGATTTTTAAAACAACAAAACTCTACTCTTTAGTTTTCCCAATAATATGAACATCTCTTTGTGGGAAAGGTATAGCAATGTTATTTTCTTTAAATAATCTATTTATGGAAAACCTTATATCACTTTTAGGAATAGCTGCCTGGAAACTATCATCTAAAGTAAATATCAATTTAAAATTCAAAGCACTATCACCAAAATCAGTAAAAAGAACTAATGGCTCCGGAAACTTTATAACTTTCGGATGATTTGATGCTGCTTGAATTAAAAGTTGTTTCACTAAATCTACATCACTTCCATAAGCGACACCAACCTCAACACTTTCTCTTGTAGTTGTTCCGTTTTGAGTCCAATTAAACAAACTATTAGTTAAGTATAAATGATTTGGAATTACCAACACTTTATTATCAATAGTAACTGCTCTTGTTGTTCGAAGTCTAATTTCATCTACTCGACCAACTTTACCATCTAACTCAATAATATCTCCTACATGAACACTTTGATCCATGATAATAAATATTCCAGAAATAATATCTTGAAAAAAGGTTTGTAACGCAAGACCAACACCAATTAACAGTGCCGCTGAAGCAGCGAATAGGGCTGTAATTTCGACTCCCGAACTTTGTAAAGTAATTAAGAAAATGATAATGTACAGTAACCATTTAGCAAAAGAAAAAACAGTATCAAACTTATTTTGATCCTGCTCTTGTAATTTTTTCTGCACATACCTTCTAAATAGTTTCAGTAAAAAAGAAACCATCATGATAATCACAAAAAGTATAAGCAGAGACTTTACGCTTATACTTATGTGATCATTATATTTAAAGGAATAATTTAAAAAATTCTTTAATTTTTCCATTAATTTTAAAATAAAGGATTAAGAGCTATATCTAATCCACTTCCATAAATCTTTATAATTCGCTTTTTTACCGTACATCAAAATACCAACTCTGTAAATTTTAGCGGCTATCCATACAGCGCTCATAAAGGTAATTATTAAAATGAAAAGAGACAACGCTATTTCCCACCAAGCAACTCCAAAAGGAACACGCATTAACATTACAATTGGTGATGTAAACGGAATGTATGAGAAAATTACAGATATTGGCCCGTGTGGATCGTTAATAACCGTGAAGAAACCAACGTAAACACCTAAAATTAATGGTAACATAATTGGTGTCATAAATTGCTGTGTGTCTGTTTCATTATCAACAGCAGCTCCAATCGCAGCAAATAAAGAACTATACAACATATAACCTCCGAAGAAATACAAAATAAATAACACAAACATTTTTAACAACGGTAATGCTAAAACTCCTTGAATTAATCTTTCTATTTTTCCTCCACCTGCAGCTTGTTTCATTGCTTCCATTTGTTCTGGAGAAACTCTTGCAGATTGCATTTCAGTCATGTCTATTCCAAATACCATCGGCAATACCATACTTAAAATGAAAATGATAATTCCCCAAACAAAAAATTGTACTAATCCAGCTGAAGCATTTCCGATAATCTTACCTAGCATTAATTGAAATGGTTTTACAGAAGAAATAATTACCTCAATAATTCTACTTGTTTTTTCTTCAATAACACTTCGCATTACAGAAGTCCCATAAATTAAAACAAACATAAAAAGTAAATATCCTGCAGCTCCTCCTGCAATAATACTCGCTACGTTTTTCGCTTTCGATGATTCTTCTCCAGAGAAATTAAACATTTTAATATCTGATGAAATTCTAGATGCTTTGATTTTCTCTAAATCAATACCAAACTTTGTAAGCTTTAGATTACGCAATCTTGTTTCTATCTTACCTTCTATTTCACCCATTAAAGATAATCCTGGTGAATCCTTAGAATAAAATTCTATTGAATTTGCAAGAATTTCTAAACTATCTTTTTTAGGAATGATTAAAGCTCCGTAATAATTTCCTTCTTCAACTTTTTTCTTAGTTTCCTCAACACCTAACTTTGTATAATCTTCGTAAACAACGGTTTTAGAATCTTTGAATGTTTCTTTAGAAAAAATACCTGAGTCATCAACAAAAACTATTTTTTTGACTTTCTCGTCATTCTTCTTCATTAAAAAATAAACCAAAGCTCCCATTCCAACCATTAATAACGGACTCAAGAAAGTCATAATGATAAATGACTTGTTCTTTACTTTAGCAAGAAACTCACGTTGTATAATTAATTTTAACTTGTCCATAACTTTATTGGTTTTTATTTACTGCTTGAATAAAAATATCGTTCGCACTAGGAACTAATTCTACAAAATGATTTACTTCTCCTTTATTTGTTAAATATGATAATAGTTCATTAGATGTTTTACCATTAATTAATTTAACCTTTAATTTTAAACCTTCATTTAACGATTTAAAATCTGCTTCACTAACCTCAAAGTTTTCTTTTAACTCATTCTGAACAATATCAGGCGCATCTGTTTTTAAACCAACTTCAAAAATATTTGTTCTGTACTGTCTTTTGATGTCTTCCAGTTTACCATCTAAAATTTTATTCGACTTATTAATCAATGCAATGTGATCGCACATTTCTTCAACACTCTCCATTCGATGAGTCGAAAAAATTATAGTAGAACCTTCGTCTCTTAATTGCAGAATCTCTTTAGCGATTAACTGAGCGTTAATTGGATCAAACCCTGAAAACGGTTCGTCAAAGATTAAAAGTTTTGGTGAATGTAATACAGTTACAACAAATTGAACCTTTTGTGCCATTCCTTTTGATAACTCTTCAATTTTTTTGTTCCACCAAGCACCAATATCAAATTTATCAAACCAATATTTTAGTTTTTGTTTAGCCTCTGATTTACTCATTCCTTTTAATTGAGCTAAATACAAAGCTTGCTCTCCAACTTTCATTGATTTATACAATCCTCTTTCTTCAGGTAAGTAACCAATATGGGCAATATGCTTCGGAGCTAATTTTTCTCCATCTAAAATAACCTCTCCACTATCGGGCATTGTTATTTGATTGATAATTCTAATTAATGATGTTTTACCTGCTCCATTCGGACCTAGCAATCCGAAAACACTCCCTTTAGGAACATGCATAGAAACATCATTTAATGCAGTGTAATCTCCGTAACGTTTAACTACATTATTAATTTCTAATAAGTTATTCATAGGCTTAAGTTGATTTTTAGTTTAGCTTGCTGTAATGCAAACATACAGACTTTCGAAAGATTAGTATAATAAGATTCAAATATGTTACATCTTTAGCTGTAAATAGCGAAAAAGAAAAAACCTTACACTTTTCTAATTTTCTAAAAAAATTGATAATCCCTTAAAAATATTGAAGTTATAATCCCATAATCTCAGTTTTACATATTAATTAATTGTTAATATTTATTATGCATGCATAATTTTTTTTGAATTTACTATGCATGCATAATAAATTTCTGTATATTTGGAATCGCTAAATATGGATAAAAGTAAAACAATAGATCATCAATTAAGAGCAACATGGCAAGCCGTGGCTAAAATGTATAATGAGCAAGCCTCTAAACATGATAGTACTATGGCAATGGCATTTGTATTACTTAATATAGATATTGAAGAAGGAACTCCTTCTACTGCATTAGGACCTTTAATGGGAATGGAGCCTACAAGTCTTTCAAGAATTTTAAAATCAATGGAAGATAAGGGCTTAATTGTACGTGTTAAAAATCCTGATGATGGAAGAAGTGTTATTATCAAATTAACAGAGTTTGGTAAGGAAAAAAGAGAAATCTCAAAAGGACACGTATATCAGTTTAATAATAAGATACGTGAAAACCTTACAGAAGGTGAAATCAATTCATTTTTTAAAGTAACCGAAATCATAAACAAACTTATAGCCGACAAACAGATATATGGAGACATGTCATCTGAGGCTGTATAACAATCAAACCTATTCAAGTAATGAGCAAAAGAAGAATTAAAAAAGTAGCAATTATCGGATCTGGAATTATGGGATCAGGTATTGCTTGTCACTTTGCGAATATCGGTGTTGACGTATTACTTTTGGATATCGTTCCAAGAGAATTAAACGACAAAGAGAAAGCAAAAGGATTAACTTTAGAAGACAAAGCTGTTCGTAACCGTTTAGTAAACGATGCTTTAACAGCTTCTTTGAAATCTAAACCATCTCCTATCTACAACAAGAAGTTTGCAGATAGAATTACGACTGGTAATATTGACGACGATTTACACAAAATTAAAGATGTAGATTGGGTAATGGAAGTTGTTGTAGAACGTTTAGACATTAAGCAAAGTGTTTTTGAAAAGGTTGAACAATACAGAACTCCTGGTACTATTATTTCTTCTAACACTTCAGGTATTCCTATTAAGTTTATGAACGAAGGACGTAGTGAAGATTTCAGAAAGCATTTTGCTGTAACTCACTTCTTCAACCCTCCTCGTTATTTAAAATTATTTGAAGTTGTTCCTGGACCAGATTGTAAGCAAGAAGTTACTGATTTCTTAATGGAATACGGAGATAAGTTCTTAGGTAAAACTTCAGTTTTAGCAAAGGATACTCCAGCATTTATTGGAAACCGTATTGGTATCTTCGGAATTCAATCACTTTTCCATCAAGTAAAAGAATTAGGTTTAACTGTTGAAGAAGTTGATAAATTAACAGGACCAGTAATTGGTCGTCCAAAATCTGCTACTTTCCGTACAGTAGATGTTGTAGGTTTAGATACTTTAGTACATGTTGCTAATGGTATTTATGAAAACTGTCCTAATGACGAGGCTCACGACTTATTTAAGTTACCAGATTTCATCAACACAATGATGGAAAACAAATGGTTAGGAAGCAAAACTAAACAAGGTTTCTACAAAAAGTCTGTAAATGCAGAAGGTAAAAAAGAAATCTTAACGCTTGATTTAGATACGATGGAATATCGTTCTAAGAAAAGAGCTTCTTTCGCTACTTTAGAATTAACGAAAACGATTGATAAACCAATTGACAGATTTAAAGTATTAGTTAATGGTAAAGATAAAGCGGGTGAATTCTACCGTAAAAACTTTGCAGCAATGTTTGCTTATGTTCAAAATAGAATTCCTGAAATTTCAGATGAATTATACAGAATTGATGATGCCATGAAGGCTGGATTTGGATGGGAAAATGGACCATTTGAAATTTGGGACGCTGTAGGTGTTGAAAAAGGTATCGAATTAATGAAAGCTGAAGGTAAAGAACCTGCTGCTTGGGTAACTGAAATGGTTGCTAAAGGAGAAACTGCTTTCTATACTGTTAAAGACGGTGCTACTTATTATTATGATGTAAATGAAAAGGCTCAAGTTAAAAAACCTGGACAAGATTCATTCATTATTTTAGATAATATTAGAAAATCTAACGAAGTATTCAAAAACTCTGGAGTTGTAATTGAAGATTTAGGAGACGGAATCTTAAACTGTGAGTTCCAATCTAAAATGAATACGATTGGTGGAGATGTTTTAGCTGGATTAAACAAAGCAGTTGATTTAGCTGAAAAAGACTTCGAAGGATTAGTAGTAGGGAATCAAGGTGCAAACTTCTCAGTTGGAGCAAACATCGGTATGATTTTCATGATGGCTGTTGAGCAAGAATATGACGAGTTAAACATGGCTATCAAATACTTCCAAGATACAATGATGCGTATGCGTTATTCTTCTATTCCTGTTATTGCTGCTCCTCATGGAATGGCTTTAGGTGGAGGATGTGAATTGTCATTACACGCAGATAAAGTTGTAGCTGCTGCTGAAACTTATATGGGATTAGTAGAGTTCGGTGTTGGAGTTATCCCTGGTGGTGGTGGATCTAAAGAAATGGCTTTAAGAGCATCTGATACTTTCCGTGCTGGAGATGTTCAATTAAATGTTTTACAAGAGTATTTCTTAACGATTGGTATGGCTAAAGTTTCGACTTCTGCTTACGAAGCATTTGATTTAGGTTTATTACAAAAAGGTAAAGATGTTGTTGTAGTAAATAGAGATCGTCAAATTGCCGAAGCTAAAAAACATGCATTATTATTAGCTGAAGCTGGTTATACACAACCTGTAAACCGTAAAGATGTATTAGTCCTTGGTAAACAAGCATTAGGAGCATTTATGGTAGCTACAGATTCAATGCAAGCGAGTAGATTTATTTCAGAGCATGATCAAAAGATTGCAAATAAACTAGCTTATGTAATGGCTGGTGGAGATTTATCAGAACCAACAAAAGTTTCTGAACAGTATTTATTAGACATTGAGCGTGAAGCGTTCTTAAGTCTAACGACAGAGCGTAAAACATTAGAGCGTATTCAGCACATGTTAAAAACTGGTAAACCATTAAGAAACTAAACAATGAAAACAGCATATATAGTAAAAGGATATAGAACTGCCGTAGGAAAGTCAAAAAGAGGTGGTTTTAGATTTAAAAGAGCAGATGAATTAGCTGCTGAGACAATTCAATACATGATGGGCAAACTTCCTGAGTTTGACGTAAAGCGTATTGATGATGTAATTGTAGGAAATGCAATGCCAGAAGGATCACAAGGATTAAATATGGCTCGTATCATTTCATTAATTGGATTAGATTCTGTTGATGTACCTGGTGTTACTGTTAACCGTTTCTGTTCTTCAGGATTAGAAACAATTGGTATGGCTGTAGCAAAAATTCAATCTGGAATGGCAGAATGTATTATTGCCGGTGGTGCTGAAAGTATGACTTCTGTTCCTATGACAGGTTTCAAACCAGAATTAAACTACAACATTGTGAATGCTGGTCATGAAGATTATTACTGGGGAATGGGAAATACTGCTGAAGCTGTAGCTCAAGAGTATAATGTTTCTCGTGCTGATCAAGATGAGTTTGCTTACAATTCTCACATGAAAGCTTTAAAAGCATTGGATGAGAACCGTTTCCAAGATCAAATCGTTCCTATAGAAGTTGAAGAAACTTATGTAGACGGAAATGGAAAGAAAGCTACTCGTAAGTTCACTGTAACAAAAGATGAAGGTCCTCGTAGAGGAACAAGTGTTGAAGCATTAGCTAAGTTACGCCCAGTATTTGCTGCTAACGGATCTGTTACTGCAGGTAACTCTTCACAAACTAGTGATGGTGCTGCATTCGTAATGGTAATGAGCGAAGAAATGGTGAAAGAATTAAACTTAGAACCAATTGCTCGTATGGTAAGTTATGCTGCTGCTGGAGTTCCTCCAAGAATTATGGGAATTGGTCCAGTTGCTGCTATTCCAAAAGCATTAAAGCAAGCAGGTTTACAACAAAACAATATAGACTTAATTGAATTGAATGAAGCTTTCGCTTCTCAATCATTAGCAGTAATAAGAGAGTTAGGATTAAATCCTGATATCATCAACGTAAATGGTGGAGCTATTGCATTAGGTCACCCATTAGGATGTACAGGAGCGAAGTTATCAGTACAGTTATTCGATGAAATGCGTAAGCGTGAAATGAAAAACAAGTACGGAATGGTAACTATGTGTGTAGGTACTGGTCAAGGAGCTGCTGGTATTTTTGAATTTTTAAACTAACATTTAAACGAACAAAAAATTATTAAAAATGGCTGAAACATTAAATAAAGATATCATTAGAGGAGGACAGTTTTTAGTTAAAGAAACTAAATGTGAAGACGTATTTACTCCTGAAGACTTTTCTGAAGAGCAAACAATGATGCGTGATGCTGTAAAGGAGTTTAACGAGCGTGAAATCATTCCTCATAAAACTCGTTTTGAAGCGAAAGATTACGCTTTAACAGAAGAAACTATGCGTAAAGCTGGTGAATTAGGATTCTTAGGAGTTGCTGTTCCTGAAGCTTACGGAGGATTAGGAATGGGATTCGTTTCTACAATGTTAACTTGTGATTACATTTCTAGTGGAACAGGATCTTTTAGTACTGCTTTTGGTGCTCACACTGGTATTGGTACTATGCCAATTACATTATATGGAACTGAAGAGCAAAAGCAAAAATACGTACCAGCTTTAGCAATGGGTGAAAGATTTGGAGCTTATTGTTTAACGGAGCCAGGTGCAGGATCTGATGCGAACTCGGGTAAAACTACTGCTGAGTTAACTGAAGATGGTAAACACTATAAAATTAACGGACAAAAAATGTGGATATCGAATGCAGGTTTTGCTGAGATTTTCATCGTTTTTGCTCGTATCGAAGATGATAAAAACATTACTGGATTTATCTTAGAATATGATAAAGACAATCCAAACGGAGTAACGTTAGGTGAAGAGGAACACAAATTAGGTATTAGAGCTTCTTCTACTCGTCAAGTATTCTTCAACGATACTTTAATTCCAGTTGAAAACATGTTATCTGAGCGTGGTGGTGGATTTAAAATTGCGATGAACGCATTAAATGTTGGTCGTATTAAATTAGCTGCTGCTTGTTTAGATTCTCAAAGAAGAGTTATTACTGATGCAGTAAAATATGCTAACGAGCGTAAGCAGTTTAAAACTCCTATTGCTGAATTCGGAGCTATTAAAATGAAGTTAGCTGAAATGGCTACTAATGCATATGCAGGTGAATCTGCTTCTTATAGAGCTGCTAAAAACATTGAAGATAGAATCGCAATTCGTGAATCTGAAGGAAATTCTCATCAAGATGCTGAATTAAAAGGTGTTGAAGAATTTGCTATCGAGTGCTCTATCTTAAAAGTAGCAGTATCAGAAGATATTCAAAACTGTGCTGACGAAGGTATCCAAATTTTTGGAGGTATGGGATTCTCTGAAGAAACTCCAATGGAATCTGCATGGAGAGATGCTCGTATTGCTCGTATCTATGAAGGAACAAACGAAATTAACCGTATGTTATCTGTAGGGATGTTAGTAAAGAAGGCAATGAAAGGTCACGTTGATTTATTAGGACCAGCAACTGCTGTAGGAAATGAGTTAATGGGAATTCCTTCTTTCGATGCTCCAGATTTTTCTGAGTTATTTTCTGAGGAAAAAGACATTATCGCTCGTTTAAAGAAAGTATTCTTAATGGTAGCTGGTTCTGCAGTTCAAAAATTTGGTCCAGCTTTAGAGCAACACCAACAATTATTAACTGCTGCTTCTAACATCTTAATTGAGATTTACATGGCTGAATCAGCAATCTTAAGAACAGAAAAGAACGTGAAGCGTTTTGGTGAAGCTGCTCAAAAAGAGCAAATCGCTATGGCTAAATTATACTTATACAATGCTGTTGAAATCATTACTCGTAGTGGTAGAGAAGGAATTATTTCTTTCGCTGAAGGAGATGAGCAACGTATGATGTTAATGGGATTAAAGCGTTTTACTAAGTATACAAACTACCCTAACGTAGTTGAATTACGTAACACAATCGCAGAGAAATTAAAAGCAGAAAACAAGTACTGCTTCTAACAATATTAAACCACTTTTGAATTTAGTAAAAAGTGGTTTTAACAAAATTTCTTCAACTTTTATAGGTTTTAGAATTTAGTTGTTTGTTTAGAGATCACTGATTCACTTCAGTGATCTTTTTTTATGAAAAAGAATTATTTTAGCGCTATCTTAAATCATGCCCAACAATATTTATTCTATTTAAGACACACTAAAATGAAAGTAAAGTTAAACCCATCAATTGAACACCATACGTTAGTAGCACTTGTTTTGATGATTTGGGCTTTTTTATTTGGTTTCTTTGCGAGACCATTCGAACACGGATATATGGACCTGAAAATTTGGCTAAAAGTTAGTGCTGCGTTCAGTATATCAATTTTCATGTGCTACTTTTTTATAAGTATTGTTCAGAACAGAATTCACAAAGTAATTAAGTCGTGGTCTTTATTATATGAATTTCTAATTTATATATTATTCTTCACTACTTACACTCTATTAACTTATTCAATTTATAAAAGTTCATTTATTAGAGGTTTTTATGATATCTATGATTTTCTAATAAAAATTATCATCAATATAATTTTAATTGTCACTCCAATTGTTATTGTAGCAAGAAAGTACACCTTAAAGCTTATTCAGAAAAACGAAGAAGAAAAAATAACAATTAAAGGTGATAATAAATTAGATATATTAAAAATAAAACCTTCTAATTTAGTTTGTATATCAAACGCTCAGAATTATGTAGAAATATATTATTTGGAAGATGACAACTTAAAATCAAAACTGATTCGTAGTTCCTTAAAAAAATTATTATCAGAGTTTAGTTTTTTATTACAAGTGCACCGCTCTCATTTAATCAATCCAACACATTTTCAATCTTGGAAAGATGCCAATACAATCATGCTTACAAAAATTGAACTTCCTGTTTCAAAAAGCTATAAAAACAATCTTCTAGACCTATAAATTTCATACCAAAAAACGCATATTTTATACCTAGTCCTTTTATTTACACCTAAAAAAGACTCTTTTATACCCTAATTTAAACTATAAATTTTTACTCAATTTATTCAGATTACTTTTCCATCGTCTTAACATAAAAAACACAAATAGAATGAAAAGATTGATTGGAATCGTATTAATTAGTTTAGCATTATTTATTGGTATAAATAGACCGTTAAAGTATGTGCTAGCTGAAGGTCCAATAGATTTACTAGCTACAAAACCCGAAGATGTATTAAATAGTATTTTTTACAAAATAGCTTTTTATATACATATTACTTTTGGAGGAATCTCTCTACTAATCGGCTGGATTCAATTCATAAAACCTATTAGGAAAAAATACCCTAAACTACATAAAATTATAGGTAAACTTTATATTACATCCATTTTTATCGCTGCGCCGGTAGCATTTTATATTAGTTTTTTTGTTAAAGGAGGTTTACCAACCGAAATAGGATTTACATTTGGCTCATTAATATGGCTTACTGCAACTTATTTGGGATATCGCGCCATTAGAAAAGGAAATGTTTCTGCTCATATAGAATACATGACTTACAGCTACGCTGGAACATTTGCAGCGGTAACATTACGCTTCTGGTTACCTCTTCTTATTTCAACAATTGGTAACTTTGGAGTTGCTTATGGTATTTCTGTTTGGCTAAGTTGGATTCCAAATGTCATTATTGCTTACTTAATTATTCATAGAAAAGAAATTATGGAAAAGTATTACATCAAGTATAAAGTAGAAAACATTTTACGTGTAACAGTGGGTGTTTTTCTATTATTCTTTATGTTGTCTTATACGAGTGTACAAACTTGGTTTTATAAAGGCGCTTCTTTCACAGGAACTCCATTAGAAAAACAAAAAATAGACCAGAACTCATATTTTTCTGAAGAAAAGTTCTCCGAGATTAATCAATATCTTATTGAAGAATCAGAAACCACGAGTATGATAGTTCTTGAAAACGGAAAAATAGTTTATGAGTATGGTGATGTTTCTGAAATTTACAATTTGGGTCATTCAAAAACTGGAATTATTAGTTTACTTGTTGGTAAGTATATTGAAAATGGCAGTTTGGATTTAAACAGTACAATTGAAAGTAATAACATTAATGAATATTACGATTTACTTCCTATTGAAAAAAGAGCTACAATAAAAAATTTACTTACCTCCTCTTCTGGTGTAATGTATTTGAAAAATGAGATGGAATATTACACAATCAAGAAAATACGAGAAAGAGGAAAAGTTGAGCCTGGTGAATATTTTAAATTTAATAACTGGGATTTCAATGTTGCTTCTTATTTATTAGAACAAAAATCTGGAAATAGCTTTGCAAAAGAACTAGAAAATCAGCTTGCCATTCCTTTAGAATTTGAAGATTGGAATGTTAAAAATCAAAAAACTGTTTATGACAAGAAAAAATCAAAATTTGGTTCAAATGAAATACATATTTCTACCCGAGATATGGCGAAAATTGGACAACTACTACTTCAAAAAGGAAATTGGAACGACAAACAACTAATTTCAAAAGAATGGATCAATACAATCACCTCAACAGCAATATCTAAAGATTCGGTTACATCTAGAACAGGTAGAGATGTTTCTAGTCCATTACAACAATCTTATGGTTATTTATGGTGGCTTTTTGAACGTTTTTATGACAATCCTGATTTTGAAGGTGCTTATACTTCTTGGGATGAATCTGGACAATTCATTACTGTAATACCCAAAAGAAATGTTGTAATTGCTCATAAAACCAAACTGGATTATTTAACACATACGAAACTTTCGGATAGAACGAAACTGCCATCATGGAAATATTGGTGGATTTTGAGAAAATTAATGTTGAATAGAAAACCAATTGCTGAATTTGCTCAAGACGAAACAACAAATGAAGTATTAGAGTTTATTAAAACTGAGTACAATAAAGACTCTAAATATGCTATTTCAGAACGATTAATAAATGAATATGCTTTATCTCTAGCTGAAGAAAACAAAGATGAAGATGCTATAAAGTTTTATGAATTAAATTTAAAACTCTATCCTAATCACGGTTATTATACTCATAGAATTTACAATTATTACGGTGAAAGTTTGCTGAAACTAGGCAGAAAAGACGATGCTTTAAAAGCATTTGAAATGTCACTTCAGCTTAACTCTGATAATCCAACTGCTAAGAACATGATTAAAACTTTAAAAAAATGATATAATCAGCTCTAGTATTATTTTTCAGATAAACAAAATCCTAGAGCTGACATTTTTAGACTCCAATAAAAAGAGTCTTAATAAGATATTATAGCGGATACGCTGTCGTTTCTTTAAATGAATCTAGTACGAATGAACTATGAATGGTGGAAATTCCTTCAACAACGGATAACTTTTCATTTATAAATACCTGGAAACTATTCATGTCATTTACAGCAACTTTTATTAGAAAATCGAAGTTTCCAGAAACATGATGACACTCCATAACTTCAGATAAATCAAACATTTTTTGTTTGAATTCATCAATCAAACTTTTTTGGTGTTTGAATAACGTAATCTGACAATAGGCTATAATCTGTTTTCCAACTACTTCACGATCAACGAGAGCAACATACTTTTTAATCACGCCATTTTTCTCCAGACGTTTTATTCGCTCATAAGTTGGAGTAACAGATAACCCAATTTTTGTAGCGATTTCTTTGGTGTTTTGTTTAGCATTCTGCTGTAATTCGTCTATTATTTTCTTGTCTACTACATCCATAATTAGAAGATATTTCTGAAACATTAGTCTCAACCCAATCAAAAAAGAATGAAAAAGTCTTTAACTATTCAAAAATAGATTAATTTTCTTATTTAATAATAAACATAGTTTTTATTTCTTTAAAAATATACATTTGCGAAAATTTTATTTCAAAACACAATGATAACTGACACTTCTTTAAATGATCGTTTAGGTGACTTATTAAATAAAGTAAAAAACGCCAGAGATTCTTTCTTAGGATATCCAGTATCTAAGGATTTTGATTATTCTGCTTTATATGAATTTTTACAGTATCCGATAAACAATTTAGGAGATCCTTTTGAAGATAGCACTTATAAAGTTCATACTCATGAAATAGAACGTGAAGTTGTAGATTTTTTTGCAAAACTATTTAGAGCAAATCCAAAAGATTATTGGGGTTATGTTACTAATGGTGGATCTGAAAGTAATTTATACGGATTATATATTGCAAGAGAAATGTATCCGAAAGCGATGGTATATTATTCAGAATCTACTCACTATAGTGTAAAAAAGAATATTCATTTATTAAATATTCCGAGTATTGTAATTCGATCTCAAGAAAATGGAGAAATCGATTATGATGATTTAGAAGATACTTTACGCTTCAATAGACATAAACCAGCCATTATTTTAGCAACTCATGGTACTACAATGAAAGAAGCTAAAGATGATGTTTCTAGAATTAAAGGAATCCTAAAAAAACTAGCAATTCAAGATCATTATATACACTGTGACGGAGCTTTATCCGGAACATTTGGAGCATTTGCAGAACCTCGTAGCCCGTTTGATTTTTTAGATGGTGCGGATAGTATTTCAATAAGTGGGCATAAATTTATTGGTTCTCCAATTCCAGCTGGAGTAATTGTGACGAAGCGTTCATTGCGTGATCGTGTATCAAAAGGTATTTCTTATATAGGTTCATTAGACACAACAATTACTGGATCCAGAAATGGTCATAGTCCTTTATTCTTATGGTATGCAATTCAAAAAATGGGAGTTGAAGGATTAAGAGAGCGTTATCAACATAGTTTAGAAGTTGCAAATTATTGCAGACAACAATTACAAAATATAGGAATAAATGCTTGGAGCAATCCAGGTTCTATCACTGTTGTTTTCCCGAAAGTAACGGATAACTTAAAAAACAAATGGCAATTAGCAACAGAAGACGATATAACTCATATCATTTGTATGCCAAATGTTACTAAAGATCAAATTGATTTATTTATTGAAGATGTAAAAGCTGAAATGGAAACAACTCCATTAGAAGAAGAATTGCTTTATTACTAATAAAGTACTCTTACTGTACTTATAAAAAAACAAAGCTGTGGATTTAAAATCTACAGCTTTATTATTTTCTATGATTTAGATTAACTAATTTGATCTAATAATAACATCACCATTGTAATTCTTAAAAAGAATTTCCTGTCCTCCTCCATTTATCGATCCTGAAATCCATTTTTCAATTTTTAAACGATAACCACTATTTTTATATTCACTTTTAGTGAAGTTTGGTTTTTCCTTTTTCATCTTTAAGTCAAAATCTGTGTATATCTCACCTCTCTCCGATTTTATCTTAACATCAGCTTTTATATTTTTAGGAAATGTGATATCAATATCGCCATTTAAACTACTAAATGCCATTGGAGTATCAGGATCAACTTTTAGAAAATTTACCGTAATATCTCTATTTAATGCATCGGCTATTACCGCTCCACTAATATCTTTCAAGGTAATTTTACCATTGGCATTGCTAATATCCATCTGTCCATTCACGTTTTCAACATAAATGTCGCCACTGTTATAAGTTGATAATTTGAGTGAAAAATTCCTTGGAACTTCTATTTCAAAATCCGTGATACCGTTTCTGTCAGAATCAATATCGATTGCGTTATTAAATTCTTTCACACTAAAATCTAATCCTTCATTTGAAATACGCTTTAAGCCTTCTAGTTTTTTACTCGATTTTCTTCTTTTTTTATAACCCTTCTTCTCTGTTCTTAAAATTGCTTTCACAATTACTTCTTTTGTATCTGTTCCTTTTACTGTAATTCCTCCATTCAAAATTTTAACTTTCAAGAATCCTGGTTTTGATGGGTCTGACAACGGAACATTTACTGTTTCTTGCGCTGATATGTTAAATCCGATTAACAAAATCAAACTATACAATACTATTTTTAAATTTCTACTTCTCATGATTTTATTTTTTTACGATTGCATCTCCATTTAATTGATCGAAATGTAAATGCACATTTCCATTCCCTATTTTAAAATGCTTGCTTGAATCTATTTTGTATTTTGTACCCTTTTTTATTCGCTTGGTTTGTTTTACAACTTTTGGTAAAGTGCTCTCTACGGCAAAGTTTGTGTAAAACTTCCCATTCATCGTTTTATAACTAATAGCCGCGTCTAATCCATCTTTAAATTTCACGTTGATGTCTCCATTTAGGGATCGATACCAACTTTCTTCAGTAGGATTTTTAGCATATGTGATATTAATATCTTTATTCAAAGCATTTACATCTGTTTTACCAGAAACATTATATAAATCTATCGGACCATTTATATTATGAGCTATTAATAATTTTCCGTGAACGTTTTCTACAATAATTTCTCCATCATTAATTGCTTGTACGTCGATACTCGTGTTTTTTGGAATCTTAATCTTAAAATCTAATCGATACTTATACAATCTTTTTTTTCGATGTTTATAACTGCGTCTTGAATTAAAATTGAATTCTCTATGTTCAAATAATCCTGTTTCTAAATCGAACTTTGAATAAGGAGAACTTAAATACGCATAGATAGCTTCATCTTTTTGAGCTGTCTTCACTCCTATTTCTTGTTTACCTCTTTCTAATTCTTCTTGTGAATCAGCATACACATGTTTTACAACTTCAAGAATTACTTTTGTTCCGTTATACCCTTCTACTTGAATAGATCCATATACATTATCTACGACTAGAATGTTATCTGAACTATTTGTTGAAAAATGTAATTCTTTCTGAATTATCTCTTTGCTTTTTAATTTTTTTTCCGTCCTATACTTTTGTGCGTATCCAATACTACTAACACAAATTAAAATAGTTAATAAATTGATTTTTAAAATTTTCATGACTTACCTTTTTTGATGAATGACTTGATTTTCTTTTCAGTAAAAAGCGACCTAGGACTTGCCAATTACATCAAAACTTTATGACTCTTATTTAAATAATACGTTCAATACTTTCTTCCATTTTTTGTTTTACACTTTCATTTGTGTCTTCTTCGTCTAAAATCTTTTCGAAAGATTTTATTGCAGCTTTTTCTTGTAGTAACACCATTAAATCTGCTAATGCAATTTGAACCAATGGAGAATCTTGCTTTAAAATTGATGCTATTAATCCTTCTCTTACAAGCGGATATTCTGTGTAATTACCAAGAGCTTCAATTGCTGAAAGTCTCACATTTACATTTTCATCATTATTCAACGTTTTGAACAATGCTTGTAAAATAGTTTCTGTTACTTTATTTAGTTTATTCACTTCACTTACAGCTTGCAATCTCTTATTTGCTGAAGGCTGATCTAACAAGGTTAAGACTAATTGAGATCGAACAGTTTCTGCTTCCTGCTGAACCTTTTCAATATTCTGAACTTCTATATCAGATTTATTATTAAATCCCTTTCCTAAGAAAAAGCCCACAGTTAGAATCGTTAATGAGTATGCTACTTTCTTAAATACATTTCCTGAAAGAAACTTTTCAATTTTACTGACAAAAGAGATGTTTTCCTCCTTGGCTTTTTCAGAATTCAACATGGTATAAAATTTTATATCCATTGAAGTTGTTGGTTCAGGAATCTCGTCATGTATACTCTCCAAAAAGAAACTAGCTTCTTCAAGTTCTATATAATACCCCGGGTTTTCTTTTAAGAAAAGTTCCAATTCTTGGTTTTTACTATTTGATAGATTCCCAAGTACATAATCCGTAAGTAGTTCTTTAAACTCTATATATTTCATCTTTCTATCTCTTTTCTAGGGTTAAATAAATCTGCTTCAAATCGAGTAATGCTCTATGTACTCTTGTTCTTGCATTTCCTTCTGAACAACCAACTATCTCACCTAACTCTTTATACTTTAGTTCTTTTAATTTACTCAGTACAATTAATTCTTTCTTTTTTGTTGGAAGTTGATTCATAGCTTCTTTTAATAATGATACTTTTTCGTTTTTCTCAATATCACTCTCTACATTCCCAACAATAAAAGCATTGTTAACCTCATCCAAATCAGTTGTTCTATTTTTCGAGTTTACTTTAAACTGGTCATAATAAACATTACGAGCAATTCTAAAAAGCCAAGACAAAAAATTACTTTCTTCATTATACGTGTGTTTGTATTTAAGCACTCTTATGAATACATTTTGAACAAGATCTTCCGACAAATTAGCATCTTTACACATTTGATAGAAAAAACCAAACAATCGTTTTTTATATCGCTCGTAAAGCAAACCTAACGTATGACTTTCTCCGGCTTTTACTTTTAACATTAAGGCACTATCTGATAGTGTATTCAATTTCTTAAAGTATTAATTAGTTGTTTCTATACAGACTAACTTGACGTTTTATAAAACGTTACATTCTTTTTTCTTTTTTTTATCAAAAGGAATAAAAAAAGAGATTACTTAGGTAATCTCTTTTTTTATATGTTTTATTTTAAGAACTCTCTATTCTAAAGCTCCTAAATAACGTTCTGCATCTAAAGCTGCCATACAACCAGTACCTGCCGCAGTTACCGCCTGACGGTATTCTTTATCCTGAACATCTCCTGCTGCAAAAACACCTGGAACATTTGTTTTAGTTGATTTACCATCAGTGATTAAGTATCCAGTTTCATCCATGGTTAAAACACCTTTAAATAATTCTGTGTTTGGCGTGTGACCAATCGCAATAAAAACTCCAGTTACAGGAATATCATGCTTATCACCTGTTTGATTATTTACCGCGCGAACACCTTCAACAACATTATCACCTAAAACCTCATCAATCTCAGTATTAAACAATACCTCAATATTTTCTGTTTTGTTTACTCTATGTTGCATAGCTTTTGATGCTCTCATATAATCCTTTCGAACTAGCATCGTAACTTTACTACAAATGTTCGCTAAGTAAGTTGCTTCTTCAGCAGCAGTATCTCCAGCTCCTACAACAACAACATCTTGACCTTTATAGAAGAAACCATCACAAGTTGCACAAGCAGAAACTCCTCCACCGATTAAACGTTGCTCACTTTCTAATCCTAAATATTTGGCTGTAGCTCCTGTAGAAATAATAACTGTTTCAGCTTCTAATTCAGTCGTTTCATCAACAACTACTTTATGAATCCCTCCAACTTCAGTAGAAAAATCAACTTTAGTAACCATTCCGAATCGAACATCAGTTCCGAAACGCTCTGCTTGATTTTTTAAATCTTCCATCATTGCTGTTCCATCCGTTCCATTTGGATATCCCGGGAAATTATCAACCTCAGTAGTAGTTGTTAATTGACCCCCCATTTGCATTCCTGTATACATTACAGGTTTCATATCTGCCCTAGCTGCATATATAGCTGCTGTATAACCAGCTGGTCCAGATCCTATTATTAAACATTTAATTCTTTCAACAGTATTTGACATTGGGTATTATTTTAATCGAACTACAAATGTAATTTATTTTTAAAAACTAAAAGCTTCTACGTATATCTTTTATCAATCGTGAAATAACTTAAAATAATTTCATAAAATTAATCATTGTTATAAAAAAACATTTATATTTGCAATCCGAAAATTCGGGGTGTAGCTTCTCGACTTCGCTCGAAATAAACTACACTACAACAATACACTTTTCGGGGTGTAGCGTAGCCCGGTCATCGCGCCTGCTTTGGGAGCAGGAGGTCGCAGGTTCGAATCCTGCCACCCCGACTAAAAGCCTTGCAATATTTTGCGAGGCTTTTTTTATTCCTAAAAAATAATAATTCTCCTTTTATTTTGTTTTGTTTATTTTTTTTGTAATTTTGATAAACAAATTAGTGCTATATAAGAAAAATATATCACTATATTGTCTAAAACAATAGATTTTGTAACGCTATATATTAAAGTTATATATACATTTGTTGCCCCAAGACTCAAAATTAGGCGAATAGAATGAAAGTACTAACCTAAACATACGTCTAATCTTACGATTTAATAACCAAACAAAGATTTGGTAAAACTTTATAATTATTGAATAGTTATGACATTAATAGAGAAAGCAACAGAATTTGAGAACAGAAAATTTAAATTCATCACGACTAGTGATAGAATTTTAGCTTCAAGAGAAGCAAAGGCTTTGATCTTAGAAATTAATGAAGAATACAAAAAAAGCAAGGACAGTAATCTAATGGAATTAATGAAAAGATTAACTGTTGTAAAACAACGTATAGAAAAAAGGTTAAAAGGAAAACCTTTAACAGCGTAAAATTTAACTAAACTACTCCACTATTTTATTAGTGGCACAAACTATGTCTTTCTACCAAATAAAAATTAACAACCTTCAAGGGAAAGAATTAAATCTTTCAGAGTTTGAGGGCAAGAAAATCTTATTCGTAAATGTAGCTTCAAAATGTGGTTTCACCCCACAGTACAAGGAGCTTCAACAATTACAAAACGATTATCAAGATAATTTAGTTGTAATTGGAGTTCCTTGTAACCAATTTGGTTCTCAAGAACCTGGAAGCTCGGAAGAAATTCAAGAGTTTTGTGAAATTAACTATGGAGTATTTTTTCCTATTACCGAAAAGATAAAGGTCAAAGGAAACGAAAAGCATCCCTTATATTCTTTCTTAACGGATAAAAAGTTAAATGGAAAAAAGAGCTCCTCAGTAAAATGGAATTTTCAAAAATATTTAGTTGATGAGAATGGTAATTTAGTTGATTATTGGTATTCTATAACAAAACCAACGAGCAAAAAAATAACCAAACACTTAACCTCATGAACAAAATAAAATACATTCTTCTATTCTTAGTTATTAATTTCAGTGCCTTATGGATTGGTAGCTTATTAATGGGAGTGGGACCAAGAGACGATTGGTACTTATCATTAAACAAAGCACCATGGACGCCACCAGGATGGGTTTTTGGAACTGCTTGGACCTTTATAATGATTTGCTTTTCGATTTATCTAGGCTACTTATTTAATAAGTCGAACACAAAAAAAGAGCAAATAACTTTTTTAATACAGTTAGTTTTAAATATAAGTTGGAACTTTATCTTCTTTAATCAAAAACTAGTTAGTTTAGGTGTTCTAGTTCTTATTCTTTTAATCGTTACACTTTTATATTTCTTTTTCAATCTAAGTAATGATATTAAAAAAGCAAGACTATTACTATTACCTTATATTATTTGGCTTTGTATTGCTACTTCACTGAATTTATATATTCTAATCCATAATTAAAATGAAAATCTACCGTCTTCACAAGAAACAAAACTTACCTATAACAGTTGATGAAGCATGGGAATTTTTATCCAGTCCTCGAAATTTAAAAACAATCACACCAGACTACATGGGGTTTGAAATTCTTTCAGGAGCTGAAAAACCAATGTATCCGGGGCAAATTATCCAATACGTCGTTACTCCTGTTTTAGGAATAAAAACAAAGTGGGTTACAGAAATTACTCACGTAATGGACAAAAAATACTTTGTGGATGAACAACGCTTCGGGCCTTATGCTTTATGGCATCACAAACATTTCATCAATCCAATTGAAGGAGGCGTTGAAATGGAAGATATAATTGACTATAAAATTCCTTTAGGTTTGTTAGGAAGACTTGTACATCCAATATTAGTTAAACCTAAATTGAACGAAATTTTTGAGTACAGACAAAAAAAATTAATAGAACTATTTGGAGAATTCAATGGATAAAATTACTGTTTTTTGGTTTCGAAGAGATTTAAGACTGAATGATAATCATGGGTTATTTGAAGCTCTTAAGAACAATAACAATGTATTACCCATATTTATTTTTGACAAAAACATTCTCGACAAACTGCCGAAAGATGATGCTAGAGTAAACTTTATCTATAATCAACTCAAAGAAATAAATAACAAGCTTCAAAACGTCAATAGTTCTTTAAAAGTTTTATATGGAACCCCAATTGATATTTATAAAAACCTTATTCAAAAATACGATATCAACGCCGTTTTCACGAATCGAGATTATGAACCTTACGCTTTAAAACGTGACAAGGAAATCGAAGACTTATTAAAAGAAAATAATATTGACTTTTATTCATTTAAAGATCAAGTGATTTTCGAAAAAAATGAGATTACCAAAGACGACGGAAACCCTTATAAAGTTTATACACCATACTCAAAAAAATGGTTAAGTAATTTTACCTCTAAGCACTCAGAGCCTTTCAATTCAGAGGATTTTCTTAGTAACTTTTTTAAAACAGAGAACAAAGAAATTATAAGTTTAGAAGAAATTGGATTTACAAGCTCTAAAATTGAAATCCCTGAATACAAAATCAATTCTACACTTATTGATGAATACAAAGCAAAAAGAAACTTTCCAGCGATTAATGGTACATCTAAATTAGGAATACACTTGAGGTTTGGAACTATTTCTGTTAGAGAAGCTGTAAATGAAGCTTGTAAAAGTGACAACATCACTTTTCTTAAAGAACTAATTTGGCGAGAATTCTTTATGCAAATCCTCTGGCATTTTCCTCATACAGTAACAAAAGCTTTCAAACCACAGTATGATAATATTAAGTGGAGAAATAACAAAGATGAATTTGACAAATGGTGTTCTGGTAAAACAGGTTACCCGTTAGTTGATGCAGGAATGAGAGAGTTGAATAAAACTGGGTTTATGCATAACAGAGTTCGAATGTTAGTTGGAAGCTTTCTTTGCAAACATCTTTTAATAGATTGGCGTTGGGGCGAAGCTTATTTCGCAGAAAAGTTACTCGATTTCGAATTATCAAGTAACGTAGGAAACTGGCAATGGGTAGCAGGATGTGGTGTTGACGCTGCTCCTTATTTTAGAATTTTTAATCCAACAACTCAAATTAAAAAATTCGATAAAGACCTAAAGTATATCAAAAAATGGGTTCCAAACTTTCAAGAGCTAACCTACCCATCTGAAATTGTTGATCATAAATTTGCTCGAGAACGTTGCTTACAAACCTATAAAGAAGCATTGAATTAAAATTCTTTAGACATCATATTATTTTATTTTAACTACATATAATGACTAGTTTGAAGACTAATTATGTTAAAATCGCATAATTTTTTGTAAATTATAAAGGTGTAACATTCTAAATTTCAATATCATGAAAAGAGTATTAGTACCTATCGATTTTTCAACCCAATCTGAGAACGCGCTCATTACTGCAGCTAATTTTGCCAAAAAATTTGACTTTGAACTTGTTGTTTTACACATGCTTGAAATTTCAAATGCAGTTGTTACGAATACAGTTACGACCCAAGAAACTGTTTTTTATCTTAAAATAATTGAGAAAAAACTAAACGAATTTTTAGACAAAGATTACCTGAGAGATGTAAAGATTACTCCAATCATTAAACATTATAAAATATTCAGCGAATTAAACGAATTATGTAAAGAAGAAAATATTGATATTGTTTTTATGGGATCTCAAGGCGCTACAGGCTTTAAAGAAATCTTTATTGGCTCTAATGCTCAAAAAGTTATTAGAAATTCAGACATTCCTGTTTTAGTTATAAAAGACAAGCCAATTGAAACCTTCGAAAATGCGGTATTTGCTTGTGATTTTTCTAATGACGCTATTGAAGCATATAAGAAAGCAAGAAAATTTGCTAAATCAATTAATTGTAAAATGAAAATGATTTATGTTAACACACCAACTAAATCATTTAAAAGTTCTTCCGAAATGAGAGAAATTGTAAAAGATTTCTTCTCTAAAGCAGGAACAAGTGCAGATCATATTAAAGATGTACAATATATTTCAGATTACACAATCGAATCAGGCATCATCAATTTCGCAAAGAATCATAACGCCGATATAATTGCCATGGCAACTCATGGTAGAAAAGGTTTAGCGCACTTTTTTGATGGTAGCATAACAGAAGATGTAGCGAATCATTCTCCCCTTCCTGTGCTGTCTTTTAAAATAGAATCTTAAGGTAAATTAAAAAAAATAAAAAAATATTTGCCATAATCAAAAAACATTATATATTTGCCACGCTTTAAAAGCAACAGCCGATATAGCTCAGCTGGCTAGAGCAGCTGATTTGTAATCAGCAGGTCGTGGGTTCGAGTCCCTCTATCGGCTCAAAACAAATTAAGACATCAGAAATGATGTCTTTTTTTATGCCCTATTTTTTCTAAATTTGCTCACACAAACTACAATAATGAAAAACATTTTTATAATAGGTATTGCAGGAGGAACTGGAAGTGGAAAAACTACCGTAGTAAATCAAATTATAAATGAACTTCCACCTGATGAAGTTTGCGTAATATCTCAAGACTCGTACTATAACGCTACCGATAATCTTACATACGATCAACGATCTAAAATAAATTTTGATCATCCAAGAGCTATTGATTTCGAATTGTTAGTAGATCATCTAAAAAAATTGAAAAATGCTGAAATTATAGAGCAACCTGTCTATTCTTTTGTTACTCATAACAGAACAAAAGACACAATAAAAACACATCCAAGAAAAGTTATTATTGTAGAAGGAATTCTTATCTTTAACAATAAGGAATTACGTGATTTATGCGACATTAAAGTATTTGTTCATGCTGATGCTGATGAAAGATTGATTCGAAGAGTAAGGAGAGATATCTCTGAAAGAGGAAGAGACATCAACGAAGTTTTAAGTAGATACCAAGATACTTTAAAACCTATGCATCAAGAATTTATTGAGCCAACAAAAAATTTCGCAGATATCATTATTCCAAATGATCGTTATAACACAGTTGCCATCGATGTCGTAAGATCTGTAATTAGCGAACGCCTTTAATAATGAATTTAAAGTCTATACAAAACAAACCTGTAGTAAAAGTGGTAACAAATATATACGTTATCATTTTAACCGTATTTGTGGTTTGGATGGTTTTTTTTGACGAAAACTCTTACCTAACTCACAGAGAATTCAATCAAGAAATAAAAGATTTAGAAACTTGGATTGAATACCATAAAAGAAAAACTGCTGAAGATAAACAGACTATAAAAAATCTGCAAGATTCTTTAGAATTGGAAAGATTTGCAAGAGAAAAGTATTTGATGAAAAAGAAGAATGAAGATATTTACATAATCGAATTTGATACTATACAAAAATAATGAGCACTTATTTATTTGATGAATTTGAAGGCGTTTCTAAGAAAGCTTGGAAACAAAAAATCCAAGTCGATTTAAAAGGTTTAGACTACAATGAAACGCTTTTATGGAATACAAATGAAGGAATAACTGTTAAACCTTTTTATACCAAAGAAGACAGATCCTCTCTAAAACCTCAACTTCCAAGTGCTAACTTTTCTATTTGTCAATCCATTTTTGTAGATAATGAAATAGTTGCCAATAAACTAGCAATTGATGCTTTAAAAAGAGGTGCAAATGCTATAGAATTTATTGCTGATAAAGATTTTGACTTCAAAAAAGTGATTAAAAATATTGATGTATCAACAAACAAAGTTTATTTCAAACTAAATTTCTTGAATGTTGACTTCACTAAAAATCTAGCCAATAATATTAACTCAACCAATTGCTTTTTAAATATTGACATCATTGGTAATTTAGCTAAAACAGGAAATTGGTTTGAAAATCTAAATAGTGATCACAAAAAATTAGAAGAACTTAAAGAACTAAAAAATTGTATCGCTGTTAATGCTTCTATTTATCAAAACGCTGGGGCAAATTCAATTCAACAACTTGCATATGCTTTAAGTCACGCAAACGAATATTTAAATCATTTTGGAGAAAAAATAGCCGACAAAATTCACTTTAACTTTTCAGTTGAAACGAATTATTTCTTTGAAATTGCAAAATTAAGAGCATTTAGAGTTCTATGGAGCGCTCTTCTGAAGGAGTATGGATTTCAAGAAAAAGAAACTCACATTTTTGCACAACCTACATTAAGAAACAAAACACTATACGACTACAACACTAATATGCTAAGAACAACATCAGAATGCATGAGTGCAGTTTTAGGTGGTGCAAATACCATATCAAACGTTTCTTATGATGAAATCTTCCATAAATCAAATGAATTTGGCGAACGAATTTCTAGAAATCAGCTATTGATTTTAAAAGAAGAAAGTGGTTTTGAAAATGCACAACATTTTGCTAATGGAAGCTATTATATCGAAAGTTTAACAGAACAATTAGCTGAAAAGGCTCTAGAAATTTTTAAATTAATTGAAGAAGGTGGTGGTTTCCTTAAACAACTTAAAGAAGGAATTATTCAACGTAAAATTTCTGAATCTGCACAAAAAGAACAAGAACTTTTTGATAAAGGGGAATTAGTATTATTGGGAACTAATAAGATTCAGAACAGCAACGATAAAATGAAGAATGATTTGGAATTATTCCCATTCGTAAAAAAACGTTCACAAAAAACATTAATTCAACCTATTATCGCTAAAAGATTAGCGGAGCAACTTGAACAAGAACGATTAGAAAATGAGTAGAAAGAATTTATCAAATATAAAGCTTGAGAAGAGCTCATCTGTGAATAATCAAAGTTTACAACACGAAGATTTTGTGGCTGGTATTGCTCCGAATTTAAGAGGTCCGTATTCTACTATGTACGTAAGAAGACCTTGGACAATTAGACAATATGCTGGGTTTTCAACTGCTGAAGAAAGTAATGCTTTTTATAGAAGAAATTTAGCTGCTGGTCAAAAAGGTTTATCTGTTGCTTTTGATTTAGCAACGCATAGAGGATACGACTCAGATCATGAACGTGTGCAAGGAGATGTAGGAAAAGCTGGAGTTGCCATTGACTCTATTGAGGATATGAAAGTTCTTTTCGATCAGATTCCTTTAGATAAAATGTCAGTTTCCATGACTATGAATGGTGCTGTACTTCCTATTCTAGCATTTTACATTATTGCCGCAGAAGAGCAAGGAGTATCTCCTGAAAAGTTATCAGGAACTATACAAAATGATATTCTAAAAGAGTTTATGGTGCGTAACACTTACATTTACCCGCCTACTCCATCCATGAAAATTATTGCCGATATTTTTGAATATACCAGCAATAATATGCCTAAGTTTAATTCGATTTCTATTTCAGGATATCATATGCAAGAAGCTGGTGCAACTCCTGAAATCGAATTAGCCTATACTTTAGCAGATGGATTAGAATACATAAAAACTGGATTGGCAGCAGGGATGGATATTGACACTTTCGCTCCTCGCCTATCTTTTTTCTGGGCAATTGGAATGGATCATTTCAGAGAGATTGCTAAAATGCGCGCGGCTAGAATGCTTTGGGCGAAATTGGTAAAACAATTTAATCCTAAAAATCCCAAATCACTAGCTTTAAGAACTCACTGTCAAACTAGTGGTTGGAGTTTAACCGAGCAAGACCCTTTTAATAATGTTGCTAGAACTACTATTGAAGCTATGGCTGCTGCTTTTGGTGGCACACAAAGTTTACACACAAATGCATTAGATGAAGCCATTGCATTACCAACAGATTTCTCGGCTAGAATCGCTAGGAATACGCAAATATATCTTCAACAAGAAACTCATATTACCAAAACTGTAGATCCTTGGGCTGGAAGTTATCACCTAGAACAATTAACCGAGGAAATTGCCAACAAAGCTTGGGAACTAATTCAAGAAACTGAAGAGTTAGGCGGAATGACGAAAGCTATTGAAAAAGGAATTCCGAAAATGCGTATTGAAGAAGCCGCAGCAATTAAACAAGCTAGAATTGATAGCGGACAAGATGTAATTGTTGGTGTTAATAAATACCAATTAGAACAGGAAGATCCTTTACACATTTTAGAAGTAGATAATGAAGCAGTTCGTAAATCTCAAATTGAAAGACTTGAGAATTTAAAAGCAAAAAGAGATTCAAGTAAAGTAGAGATATCTTTAAAAGCTTTAACGGAATGTGCTAAAACCGGAAATGGAAACTTATTAGCTTTAGCGATAGATGCCGCAAGAAACAGAGCCACATTAGGTGAAATTTCAGATGCACTTGAAGCTGTTTTCGGAAGACATAAAGCTGTTCATAAAACCATATCTGGCGTGTATAGTAAAGAAATAAAAGACGATTCATTATTTAAAAAAGCAAGCGAGCTCGCTGATCAGTTCTCAGAAATTGAAGGACGCAGACCAAGAATTATGATTGCAAAACTAGGTCAAGATGGCCATGATCGTGGAGCAAAAGTAGTGGCAACAGGTTATGCTGATTTAGGTTTTGATGTTGATGTTGGACCTTTGTTCCAAACTCCAAAAGAAGCAGCAAAACAAGCGATAGAAAATGATGTACACATTATTGGTATTTCATCATTAGCTGCTGGACATAAAACATTAGTTCCTCAAGTTATTGAAGAACTAAAAAGTTATGGCCGTGAAGATATTATGGTAATAGTTGGTGGTGTAATTCCCGCACAGGATTATCAATTTTTATTTGATGCTGGAGCTGTAGGAGTTTTTGGTCCTGGAACAAAAATTGCTCAAGCTGCTATTGACATGTTAGAGATTTTAATTGATAGTACTGAAGAATAATTATGCAAATAAAATTCATCAATAGACAAACTGGAGAAACAGAAGTTGAAACGCCACCAGGAGAAGTATTTTTAAAAATGCTTTACAATAATCCTTTTGGAAAATTAGCTTTCTTGCCATTAGTAAAAAGAAAGTTTTTATCTGAGTGGTACGGCAAACAAATGAGTAAACCTTCTTCTGTTTCAAAGATTCAAAAGTTTGTTGATGATTTAAACATTGATATTAACGAAGCTGAAAAATCGATAAATGATTTTACCTCTTTTAACGATTTCTTTTATCGAAAATTAAAACCAGAAGCGCGACCAGTTGGTCAAGGCTTTGTTTCGCCGGGAGACGGAAAGTTATTGGCCTTTGAAAATATATCTGATATACATAATTTCTTTGTTAAAGGAAGAAAATTCACTTTACAAGAATTCTTAAAAGACGATGAATTAGCTTCAACTTTCAGCAACTCATCTTTACTAATTCTTCGACTCGCTCCAAATGATTACCATCGTTATCATTTTCCATATGAAGGAACACCAACGAGTATGACTAAAATTAAAGGAAACTACTTATCGGTTTCTCCATATGCTTTAGTCAGTAATTTCACTAGAGTTTTTTGTGAAAACAAACGAGAGTACTGTATTTTAAAAACTGACGATAAGGGCGATATTCTTCTTGCTCCTGTTGGAGCTACTATGGTTGGAAGTATTATAGAAACCTACCATCCAGATAAAAAAGTAAATAAAGGTGACGAAATGGGATATTTTGCTTTCGGTGGTTCTACAGTAGTAATTTTGATAAATAAAGAAAAAATAAAAATCGATCCAGATATTTTAGATAATACAAAAAACAAAATTGAAACCTTTGTAAAAATGGGTGAAACAATAGGAAACTAAAAAGGGCTGGTTAAAATAACCAGCCCTTTTCGTTGAAACACAAATCAAAAATTTGATTAGTTTTTCATTTTATCCTTTAAATATGCCATATTCTTAAAATCTCCAGCATTAACAACAGTCCATTTCTCGTAATTCTTAAAGTACTTTTTAATAACTCTATTTACATCTTCTACTGTTAATTTCTTCACTTTAGCTTCTAAATTTCTATGAAAATCGAAACCTCTATCATAGTATAGGTTGTTATTAATCAAACCTGAAAGCTCTCTATCTTTTGCTCTAGATACTGCTTTTGCTTGTACCCAACCTTTAATAACACCGTCTAACTCCTCCTGAGTTACACCGCCTTCTATGAAACGCTTAATCTCTTCTTGAAATCCTTTTTGCACTTTCGCAGCATTTTGAGGAGCATAAATAGCATAGATATACATAACAGAATTCTTATCCTTATTATCTCCATCAACAGAAACTCCACCTCCTGCTCCATAACTCACACCATCTTTTTGACGTAAACGATTAGCAATCCTCGAATTCAAAAATCCACCACCAAAAATTTCACCAGCAACTTGTAATGCGGCATAATCTTCATCATCTTGACTACATTCAAAAGATAATGACCCTGTCGTAAATGCATTCTTTTTATCTGGAGTTTTAATACTCTCATTAGCAGCTTTATTAGCGCTATATTTATCAGCAACTGGAGTAAAAGATAATTTAGATTTAAAATCCCCGAAGTTTTCTTCGAAATATCCTTTTAACTTCTCTTCATCCATATTACCAATTGCGATTAACGTTGCATTATTAGAAATACCATAAAAATCTTTGTAGTACGATTGCAATTTATCTACAGTTACATCTTTAACCGCCTGAATTTCTTCTTCAATAGACATTCTATATAAAGGATGCCCTTTTTTATACTTTTGATTAATTTGGCCTGCTTTTCTTGACGCTAAAAATGTTGGTTCAGTTTTATTACGCTCAAGATTAGCTAGAGCTCTTGTTTTTATTTTCTCCAACTCAGCTTCATCAAACTTAGGATTTTTCAACATATCGGTCATCAATTCTAAAGCCTTAGGAAGATTTTCTTCGGTAGAACTAATATTTACATATGTTCTTCCATTTCCACCTCTAATAGAAACTGAAGATTTGATAGCACTCAACTCATCTTCAATTTGCTGTCTAGTTCTATTTGCAGTTCCTTTGTTCATCATACTCGCTGTATAACGAGCAACAAGACCTTTATTCATTAAGTCTTTTTCTGTTCCATTTCTAAACGTAAAAGAAACACTTACCGTTTTACCACGATTATCTTTCTTGATAAATCCATACTCTATATTAGTCTTAGGTAAAGTCCCAGTATTTAATCTTTTTTCAATGTTATTGTAAGAAACATCAAAAGCCTCACCAGTACCTAAAGACTTCTTTCCTTTGTAACTCTTAACTAATTCATCAACCCCTTCTGTATGTGGAATCGCAACACGCTCAGGATTTTTCGTTGGTACAAAATTTCCAACCGTTCTATTTGTTTTGATAAAATATTTACTCATTGCAGCATTCACATCTGCCAATGTCATTTTCTCAATTCTATCTCTAAAAATAAAAGCTAATCTCCAGTCTCCAGCACCAATAAATTCACTCATATAAGTTCCTAAATAAGAAGAATTTCTAAAAACCTGATCCTGTTGTTTGAGTAAATTAGATTTGGCTCTTTTTAACTCTTCCGCAGTAATAGGATTTTTAGATAAATTATCAAATAAGCCTAACATTGTATTCTCTGCTTCTGCTAAAGATTTATCAGAAGGAACATCAATATTAAAATACATAAATGATGGCTCTTTCGTAAATGGCGCAAAAGACCACATACTAGAAGCTTTTTTTCCATCAATTAAAGCTTTGTATAATCTTCCGGAAGGTTGATCTGTCAAAACATTTTCTACAATTGCTAGAGCCGCGTGGTCTTTATCAGAACCAGCAGGAGTATGATACATTGTAGATAAAACTTGTAAATCTCCTACCCTATTTAATACAACTCTTTTCTCTCCGTCTTGAGGTGGTTCAATAGTTGGAACATATTTTAAAGGAGCACTAGGATTTTTAATTTTACCAAACTTTTCTTCAATAAGTTTTAAAGTTTTTTCTGTATTAAACTTACCCGTAACCATTAAAACAGCATTATCCGGACGATAATATTTCTTGTAAAACGCCTTTAAATTTTCAATTGGTACTCTTTCAATATCCGAGCGGTTACCAATTGTAGATTGTCCGTAATTATGCCAAAGGAAACCTGAACTAATCACTGACTTCATTAAAACACTTGTTGGTGAATTTTCTCCTGACTCAAACTCATTTCTAACTACAGAAAACTCCGATTCTAAATCTTTTTTGGCGATATATGAATTCACCATTCTATCAGCCTCCAAATCTAAGGCCCAATCTAAATTTTCGTCTGTAGCATTAAATGTTTCAAAATAGTTCGTTCTATCATACCAAGTAGTTCCATTTGGACGCGCACCATGATCCGATAATTCTTTTGGAATATTTGGATGATTAGGTGTTCCTTTAAAGACTAAATGCTCCAGTAAGTGAGCCATTCCTTTCTCTCCGTAACCTTCATGTCTCGAACCAACTTTATAAGTAATATTTACAGTTATTGTTTGAGAAGAATTGTCAGGAAAAAGTAACACTTTCATTCCGTTACTATCCAATTTGTACTCTGTAATTCCTTCTACACTAGCAGTTTTTGTAATTTGCGCATTAATGGTAGAAGTCCATAATGGGATCAAAAATAAAACCCCTGCAATTTTTAATAATTTATTTGATTTCATAATAAAGTTTTATGTTTTCACAAATATACTCTTAAAGAAGTGTCAAAAACCAAAAAATACTATTAAAAAAAGCTTAAAACGGAATCATTTTATATAATAAAATATAAGTGAAACGAGTAATTATTTAAGGTAACTTTCCGTAAATTTGCAAAGTTTTTATCTACTCATTTTACAATGAAAAAAATCTTAAATACACTTTACTCTACTCGTTTAATGGCTGTTTTATTTCTTGTTTTTGCAGCAGCCATGGGAATAGCAACTTTTATAGAAAATGACTTTGGAACGCAAACAGCAAAAAAGCTGATTTACAACGCATGGTGGTTTGAATTGATAATGCTATTCTTTGTTATTAATTTCTTTGGTAATATTTTTAGATACCGACTACTGAGAAAAGAAAAGTGGACAGTTTTTATGTTCCATATCTCCTTTCTATTCATTTTAATCGGAGCGGGAATTACTAGATATATCGGATACGAAGGAATGATGATTATTGACGAAGGGGAAACAACAAATACATTCTTATCTGAAACGAATTATCTTAATGTAATTATTGATGATAATGCTTCACAGAAATCTTATGAAAAGAAACTACTTCTATCCGCTTGGGGGAAAAATTCAGAAGATTTTTCATTCGTATTTCAGCCGAATAAAAGCAAACCAAAACAAGAAGTTACTTTCAAATTAGTAGATTTTATCCCTTGGGCTGAAACCAAACTTGTGTTAGATGAAAACGGAATAGAACATTTACATTTTGTAGAGAGCTCTAGCGGAACCAGACATGATCATTACATAAAAAGAGGTTCTATACAAAACATTCATAATGTTTTAGTTGGTTTTGATGCACCCAATAGAAATGCAACCATTAATTTATTTTACGAAGACGGAAGCTTAAAAATGACCTCTAAACAAGACGGACAATGGCTTAGAATGGCTGATCAAAAACAAGGTCAGATTGTTCAAGATAGCGTTCACTTTTTTCAATACAGAACTTTACATACTTTAAATGGGTTTCAATTTGTTGTACCAGAACCTGCTCAAAAAGGTGAAATGAGGACAATCCGAGGAAAAAAGGACGATAAAAAGTTTGATATTGTTGTTTTCGATATTACTAATAACGGTAAAACCGAGCGCGTTGAATTCACTGGAGGGCAATTCAACACAAAAGGAAAAGAAGAATTTACAATTGACAACTTAAATTTTAGAGCTTGGTATGGAGCAAAATTATTACAAACTCCGTTTAGTATTAAACTTAATGATTTTCAACTAGAAAAATATCCTGGATCTGAAAGTGCCTCCTCTTATGCAAGTGAAGTAACAGTAGTTGATAAGGATGATACTTTTGATTATAGAATTTTTATGAATCATATTTTAGATCATAAAGGTTATAAATTTTTTCAAGCAAGCTATCAAAATGCTGGAGAAGCAATTGAGCAAACACACCTTTCTGTAAATCATGATTTCTGGGGTACTTTTATAACCTATATTGGGTACTCACTACTTTACATTGGTCTGATTTCTTCCTTATTTGCAAAACACACTCGCTTTGATGACTTAAAAAAGGGACTACGAAAAATTCGCAAGAAAAAAGCAGCCTTATTTCTACCATTAGTTTTGATGTCAACAATTTCATTAGCACAGCACAATGAAACGCACTATAATCAATCTCAAAGAAAACTAAGCAATGAGAAAATTGATAGTATCTTAAAATCTAATTTAGTTGATGTTGAACATGCTGAAAAGTTTAGTCGTTTAGTAATTCAAGATGCTGGAGGTAGAATGAAACCTGCTCACACCTTTGCTTCGGAGTTAGTGAGAAAAGTAGCACAAACTAACAAGTTTAATGACATGACTCCGAGTCAAGTGCTATTATCGATTACGGAAAACCCAACATTTTGGTTACAAGTTCCATTTATTTACCTAGAAGAAGGGAACACGGAAATACGACAAATACTAGGACTTGAAAAAGATGCAACACATGCTCGATTCCTAGATTTTTATGATTCTCGAGGGAATTCAAAGATCGGTAATTTGGTTGTGGAGGCTCAAAAAAAGAAGATTCAGAATAAATTTGAAAAAGATTTAGTTAAAATAGAAAGAAGAATTTGGTTATTATCTCAAGCACTAGGAGGCGGAATATTAAAGATTTATCCAATTCCTGGCAATGAAGAAAACAAATGGGTTTCTCAACCAGAAACCGCTACTGCTGGTTTCAGAGCCACTGACTCTGTTTTTGTAAGACAGTCATTACCTGTTTACATGCAGTTACTTCAAAAAGCTAAGAAAAGTGGGGATTATACAGAAGCTACCAAAATCCTCGATGGTATTAAAAAATTCCAAAAAAAATATGGTAAAGAGGTAATTCCTTCTGATGATAAAATCAACTTAGAAATAGCATACAACAAAATAAACATTTTCAAAAAATTATTCTTGTTTTATGGCCTATTCGGTTTTCTATTAATCTCTTTTGTCGTTCTGAGTATTTTCTCGCAGAAGAAAATCTTGAATTATATTGTAAAAGGTTTAATCGGAATTATAATAATGTTATTTGTGTTTCACACTTTAGGATTATTATCTAGATGGTACATCAGTGGAAATGCTCCTTGGAGTAATGCCTATGAAAGTATAATTTATGTTGCTTGGGCAACAATGTTGTTTGGTTTATACCTTGGCCGAAAATCATCTTTAACAATAGGAGCTGCGACCTTTGTTTCATGTGTTATTCTGATGATTGCTCTTGGAAACTGGTTGGATCCAGAGATTGCCAATTTACAACCTGTTCTAAACTCTTGGTGGTTATTAGTACATGTATCTATTATTGTGGCTAGTTATGGACCTTTTTCTTTAGGAATGGTTTTGGGAATTGTGGCTTTATTCCTAATAATATTTACAAACAAGAAGAATAAAAAGAAAATGGAGACCAATATTAAGGAGCTTACCATAATTAATGAAATGTCTTTAACCGTTGGATTAGTTATGTTAACCGTTGGAAACTTTTTAGGTGGTATGTGGGCCAATGAGAGCTGGGGTCGTTATTGGGGCTGGGACCCTAAAGAAACATGGGCATTAATCTCTATTATGATTTATGCTTTTGTCCTGCACATGAGGTTAATTCCTGGTTTACGAGGTAAATACACATTTAATTTATGGTCGATAATAGCTTATGCATCAATTATGATGACCTATTTTGGTGTGAATTTTTATTTATCTGGACTACACTCTTATGCAAGTGGTGATAAAGTAATTACTCCTAATTCAGTGTACTACTCAATTGCCTTTGTAAGTATTGTAGGAGTTTTAGCTTGGTTCAAGAACAAAAAGTTTTACCGTAAGTAACCTAGTTAGGTTTAAAAATGTACATTTGCGAATCAAAAAAAAGAATAAAATGTTTAATAAAAATATAAAATTAATTTTAGCAGTATTAATAACAATTTGGGCAGTGTATGAATTCTCACTAGGTCATATAGGAAATGGAATTGCTATTTTACTTCTAGCGGGTATCTTTATTTTATTCTACTTTAAAAACGAGTTTATTTTACTAGCCTTTTTACAGTTAAGAAAACAAAACTTCCCTGGTGCACAAAAATGGTTAGCATATATTAAAAACCCAGAAGGAGCTCTTACCAAAAAACAACAGGGATATTACAACTACCTCCATGGAATTATGTTGTCGCAAACAAACATTACTCAAGCTGAAAAGTTCCTTAAGAAAGCTGTGAAGTTAGGACTATCAATGGACCATGACTTAGCTATGGCAAAACTACAATTGGCGGGTATAGCTATGACTAAAAGAAGAAAAAGAGAAGCTACCACTTTAATGAATGAGGCTAAAAAATTAGATAAACACGGAATGTTAAAAGAACAAATTCAAATGTTAAAGCAACAAATGAAGAAGATTTAACTTCAAATGTGATTTAAACAAATATTGTATCTTTACCCAGTTTGACTCTGAAAAATGATTAGAAACTTTCTTTTAAAAGCTTTAAACAGACATGCTTCGCATTGGATTGTATTGTTAATAGATACTATATTAGTTGCATTATCTTTTATCCTTGCCTATACGATACGCTTTAACGCCTCTTTAAATTTTAACACAGAAGATTTAGCCTATCAACTTCCTTTTATCTCATTTATTTTTTTATGCTGCTTCTGGTTAGTAGGTTCAAATAGAGGTATTATTCGACATACTGGTACTAGGGATGCTTTTAACGTTTTTATTGGTGTTACAATTGCTTCTATGAGTATTATTTTTTTAGTTGCAATAAATAGCGTATACAAGATATTTCCTAATCATACCATCCCTAAAACCATTATTCTAATACATTATTTCATTACTGTATTTGTTTTAGTTGTAAGCCGATTTATATTCAAAGCTTTCTATGAAATTATTTCGTCTGAATTAAAAGAAATCACTAACGTTATGATTTATGGGGCGGGAGACTCAGGATTAATAACTTATGGAGCTTTAAACAGAGATACGAAAAACAATTATGAAGTTATTGGTTTTATTGATGATGATAAAACCAAAGTTGGAAAAAAAATTGATAGAGTTAAAATATATAGTCGCTCTGAAATTGATAAAGATTTTATCGAAAAAAAACAAGTGGATGAAATCATTTTCTCTATCCAAAACATTAAATCTGAAAGACTCTTATATCTAACTGATAAAACTTTAGAATTAGGAGTAAAACCAAAAATTGTACCCCCATTAACTAATTGGATTGGTGGTGATTTCGAGGCTAACCAAATTAAACAGGTAAAAATTGAAGATTTATTAGATAGAAAACCTATTTCAATTGACAACCCAATTCTTAAAAGAGATGTTAATGACAAAGTAATTCTAGTTACAGGAGCTGCTGGTTCTATCGGTAGTGAAATTTCAAGGCAAATAAGTAACTATAACCATAAACATTTAATATTGATTGATCAAGCTGAATCTCCTTTGTATGAAATACAGCAAGATTTAATAAGAAAAGGCATCCAAAACTTTACTTCAATTGTAGCTGATGTTCGAGATCAAAACAGAATGGAATCTGTTTTTAAAGAATTCAAACCCAACAAAGTTTACCACGCTGCTGCTTACAAGCATGTACCTTTAATGGAAGAAAGTCCATACGAAGCTATAAAAATAAATGTAGGAGGCACAAAAACAATTGCTGATTTAGCGGTTAAATATAATGTTGAACGTTTTGTAATGGTGTCGACTGATAAAGCCGTAAACCCTACGAATGTTATGGGAGCGACAAAACGTGTTGCTGAGATGTATATATCATGCCTAAGTCACCTGAACTCAACAACAAAATTTACAACAACACGTTTTGGTAATGTATTAGGCTCTAATGGATCGGTAATACCATTATTTAAAAAACAAATTGAGGCTGGAGGACCACTTACTGTTACTCATAAAGAAATTACTCGATATTTTATGACAATACCAGAAGCTTGTCAATTAGTATTAGAAGCAGGAACTATGGGGGAAGGTGGTGAAATCTATATTTTTGATATGGGAAAATCCGTAAAAATTTATGATATCGCTAAACGAATGATTCATCTATCTGGACTTAAGTACCCAGAGGATATCGATATTAAAATTACAGGATTACGTCCAGGAGAAAAACTATACGAAGAGCTATTAGCGAATGGAGAGAATACTACTCCAACATATCATGAAAAAATTATGATTGCTAAGAATCAAAAAATAAATGTTGATTGTATAAAAGAAAAAATTGAATCATTGTGTTTTGAAAACGCAAAGAATGACAATAGTTTGTCTGTAAAACTAATTAAACAAATAGTACCAGAGTATAAGTCGAACAATTCAATTTATGAAAAGTTAGACGTACAAAAAACCAATTAAATTGATTATTTTCGCAAAAAATTTAAGAATGCAAAAAGCTAAAGGTCTTCTCCTATTATTTTTAGTTGCAAGTTTATCATCTTGTGTATCAAAAAAAGATATTACTTATTTCCAGTATGATGATATTGAACAAGCAAAAGTCTCAAATTCATATAAGACCATATTCAAACCTGATGACTTGTTACAAATTACTGTTTCTGCGGTTGAATTTGAAAGTGTAAAAGCTTTTAATTTGCCTGCTGTAAACTTTTTAACTACTACGGACAGAGCGCTAGGAACACCACAACAACAGACTTATCTTATTGATAATGATGGCTATATTGACTTTCCTGTGTTAGGTAAATTAAAATTTGGTGGCTTGACTAGACAGGAATCTATTGCTTTACTTAAAAAGAAATTAGATCCTGACTATGTTAAAAATCCAACAATAAATATTCGAATAGCAAACTACACTGTTACTGTTTTAGGAGATGTTAGAAATCCCGGAACATACACTATACCTAATGAGCGCATTACTATTCTAGAGGCCATAGGTTTAGCAGGTGATTTAAATATAACAGGAAAAAGAAATACTGTAAAAGTTTTTAGAGAAATTAATGGTAAGAAGATGAAATTTGACCTAGATTTAAGATCTAACAAAATATTTACTTCTCCTGTTTACTACTTACAGCAGAATGATTTAGTTTACGTAGATCAAAATAAATCCTCCTCGCAAGATGCTGCATTTAATAGAAATACAGGTTTATTTGTTTCGATTGGATCAATCATAGTTTCTTTAATTGCTGTTTTAACTAGATAAATCCTCATTGATGAATAACAATATCAACACTCAACAAATAGAAGAGCACGATACCATAAATATTAGAGCAGAATTAGAAAAGTACCTGATACGCTGGAGATGGTTTGCCCTAGGGTTCCTTATAAGTTTATTAATAGCCTTCTTATATTTAAGATACAGTACTCCTAAATTTAATGCAGTCTCAAAAATCATGATAAAGGACAATCAAAAGTCTGGAATTTCTGCTGAATTAGAAGCATTTAGCGATTTAGGAATTGTAGGAGGTGGTTCTAGCAATAATCCCGATAACGAAATTGAAATTTTAAAATCGCGTAAAATATTGGGTGATGTAGTTAAAAAACTAAAACTCAACATTAAATACATTTCGGAAGGTAGAGTAAAAAATTCAGAAATATATAAATTATCACCAATTATATTCAACATTACTGACTCCTTAGTGCTAAAAAACATTTCCAAGCCTTTCTCCTTCAATATAATCGTTAAATCTGACACCTCTTTTGATGTTACAGACTATGAAGGAAATCAACTTGTTAATGATATCACTTTTAATTCGAAGTTTGATTTAGTAATAACAGAGAGTTTAACCCCTCTAGTTTTAAAGGATATTTTTATTACAAAATCTAATTATTTTTCAGAGGAAAATATTGCTAAAAAAATTATTGTAAATGTCTATCCTTCCGATTTTATAATAGATGGATTAATAAAAAGTGTAAGTATAAACCCTATTAATAAAAACTCAAGCGTATTAAAACTCTCATTACAATCTTCGGTTCTCCAAAAAGCTGAGGATGTTCTGGATGAAATAGTTTTTCAATATAACTTGGATGCTAAAAACGATAAAAGCGAGGTATCAAGGAAGACAGTTAAATTTATTAATGAGCGATTAGATAATGTTGGAAGTGAATTGGCTGTAGTAGATGACAATGTAAAAAATTTCAAGAAAAAAAATAGTGTAACAGATATTCAATCAGAAGCTCAATTAGTGCTTCAAACGAGCACATTAAACAAAGAAAAGTTAATAGACGCTAACATTCAATTAAGTATCGTAAAATCGCTAAGAAAAGAATTAGCTGAGTCTGAAGATATTCTACCCGTAAATTTAGGAGTACAAGATCCAAATATTGCTCGATCTATAGCTGAATACAACGAATTACTGAGTCGAAAAAGGAGATTATTAAAGAGTGCAGGTGAAAAAAACACCGTAATTATTGAAATTCAAGAAAATATTGACAGTTTAAGAAAGTCCCTTGAGAATAGTCTTGAAAATCAGGAAAGATCAATACAACTTAATGTAAATAACCTAAATAGAGAAGCGAACAGATTCAATTCGAAAATATCTTCGATTCCTTCAAAAGAAAGAGAGTTTTTAGATATTGCCAGACAACAAGAAATTATTGCTGGTCTTTATACATATTTATTAAAAAAGAAAGAAGAGACAGCGATTTCACTCGCCGTTACGGTTCCAAATGCCAAAATTATTGATAAAGCTTATGGGTCCGACATTCCTGTATCCCCAAAAAAGAAAATTATTTTTTTAGCTGCTGGCTTACTTGGATTGATTATACCATTTATCATTATATATCTGCGTGATTTATTAGATACTAAAGTTCATACTAAGAAAGATATTCAGGATTTAACTTCGGTACCATTTATTGGTGATATTCCGCACTCGGAAACAAAAGAAAAAATAGTGGTTGGGACAGATGCCAGGTCTAGTACAGCAGAAGCATTCAGGTTAGTTAGAACTAACCTTGATTTCATGCTTACTGGCACTGAAAAAGCTAAACACGGAAAAACTATATTTATCACCTCTACAACTAGTGGGGAAGGAAAGTCTTTTATTTCCATTAATTTATCGGCAACCCTAGCGCTATCTGGAAAAAAAGTTATTCTTGTTGGAATGGATTTACGTGCACCTAAAGTAACGGAATATTTAAATATTCCTGAACGAAAAGGTATTACCAACTATATTACCAACTCCGATATTACGATAGATTCACTTAAGTTTCAAGTACCTGTTTTAAAAGATTTAGACATCATTGCATCAGGAGTTATACCACCAAATCCTGCTGAACTATTAATGTCTGAAAGAGTAAATGAATTATTTACTAACTTGAGAGAAGAATACGACTATATTTTAGTTGATACTGCACCAGTTAATTTAGTAACAGATACCTTATTAATATCAAAATATGCAGATGTATTTTTATATGTAAGTAGAGCTAATTATTTAGACAAGAGATTACTTTCTGTTCCGGATACATTATACAGAGAGAATAAGCTTCCAAATATGGCCATAATACTTAATGACACCGATATGAAGCGAGGTTATGGCTACGGTTACGGATACGGATACGGATATGGTTATGGAAATATAAAAGAAGACGAAAAGAAACCTTGGTACAAAAAACTAATAGGTAAATAATATAAAAGGAACTCATATGAGTTCCTTTTTTCTTTTAGTAAAACTTACTGTTATTTTCAACTAGATTTAAAATTTTCTTTTTCATCTTTTTAGTTCCAATCTTCTCTAATAGTCTTAGATGATTTATATGATGTGTGTCGGTTCCAACAAAATCATATAAATTCTCTTTTATCAGTCTCTCAGCAGTTTTCTTAACTCCACCCCCATATTGTTCAGTTAATGATAAAAGATTCAACTGAAATAAACATCCCGCTTTTTTCAGTTTATAATAGTTTTGAAAATCATTATGATAAAAGTTATATCTTTCAGGATGAGCCAAAACCGGCTTGTACCCTTTTAATTGTATTTCGAAAAGAATGTCGTACAAATTAATAGGCGCATTAAAATAAGACATCTCTACTAGAATCATATTATCTTTTAGCGTAAGTATATCATTCTTTTCCAATCTTTCAACAAACTGCTCGTCCATCATATATTCAGCAGCAGCATTAATGTTTATATCGTGAAATCCATTTTTAACCAAAGCTTGTTTAACCTCTTCTAATTTCTCCAAAATCTCTTCAGAAGAATTTGGGTATACATCACCTAAAACATGTGGAGTTGTAATAAAGTTTTTAATACCATAGGAATACATCTTTGAAATTAATGCTATTGAATCTTCTATACTCTTAGCTCCATCATCAATTCCTGGTAGTAAATGTGAATGAATATCTACAAAGGTTTCATCAAAGATTTCAGTGAGTGAAATCATTTTTTCTTTAAATAAGAACATCTTAAGGCTTTTTTCTCTGCACAAAATTACTCTTTTTTAAATAAAAATCGACTTTCTTTACTGCGAAAACGATTGAGTTTTAGCAGGGTATTGTATAAGAAGATTTGTTAATATATATTTGAATAACGCAATTATTTATTAAGATGATTTTAATAGCAGATGGAGGTTCAACTAAAGCCGATTGGATAGCTTTAGATAAAAATAAAACAGAAATTTTTAGAGCTAGAACATTAGGTCTAAACCCTGCAGTAGTTCCAGAAGAAGAACTTAAAAATAGAATTGTGAATATGTTTCAGCTGATCAACATTAAAGATGAAGTTGAAGAAATTCATTTTTACGGTGCAGGTTGTGGAACACCAAAACCAGTTCAAATATTACACGATGTAATGAAAGGGATTTTTACGAATGCAACAATAAATATTGCAGAAGATATGCTTGCTGCAGTTTATGCAGCCGCTGGAACAACTCCTTCAATCGTATGTATATTAGGAACCGGATCGAATAGTTGTTATTTTAATGGTGAAAATATTGAAATGCTAACAGCATCACTTGGTTACTCTATAATGGATGAGGCTAGCGGTAACTATTTTGGGAGACTTTTAATTAGAGATTATTATTATCACAAAATGCCGAAAGCAATCTCTAAAAAATTCGAAAATGAATTTAATCTAGATGCGGACTATATCAAACAGCACTTATACAGAGAACCTAATCCTAATATGTATCTCGCTTCATTTGCAAAATTCATGTTCGAATTCAAGAATGAAAAGTACATTAAGAAATTAATAAAGAAAGGATTTCAAGAATTTTTCAAATATAGAATACTACCTTATAAAAAAGACAGTGAAACACCAATATACTTTATTGGATCTATCGCTTATTACTTCAAAGAAACTTTGGAAAAAGTAGCGAATAAGCATAATTTAACTGTCACTGGTATTATTCAACGACCTATTGATAACTTGTTAGAATTCCACAAAAACAATATTAATTAATATAGTCTAAACAACGTTCTAAGGCCATTCCTCTTGAACCTTTTATTAAGATACTAGTATTTGTTATTTTAAAGTGTACTAAATGCTCTTTTAGGTCTTGAAAACTCTTAAACCGTTTTGCTGTTTGGACTTTGGTATTGTTAAAGTTTTCACCAACTAGTAATATCTTGGAAAAACTAGATCCCTCGGCTAGTTCGACAATTCTTTGATGTTCGACACTGCTGTCATTACCTAATTCGAACATATCTCCTAGAATTACCACCTTGATACCTGCATCATAATTATCAAAGTTTTCAAGAGCAGCTTTCATACTTGTTGGATTCGCGTTATAAGCGTCCAGTATAATCTCGTTACTTCCTTTTGTTAAAATTTGAGATCTATTATTTGTTGGAGTATAATTCTCTATGGCAAATTTCATTTCTTCAGTTGACACTTCAAAGTACTCTCCAATAGTAATTGCTGCAGCAATATTATTGTAATTGTATTTACCTAAAAGATTACTTTGTATAGTAATATCCTTAAAATTAAGTTTTACAAAAGGGTTTGCTCCAACATACTTTAACGATTCATTAAAGAAAACTCTATTCGTGTCAGTAGACCTTTCCATTTGAATTAAATCATCCTGATTTACGACAATGGTATTATTTGATTTTCTGATAAATTGATACAATTCTGATTTACCTTCAATAACTCCTTGAACCGAACCAAAACCTTCTAAATGAGCTTTACCAAAATTAGTTATATACCCTAATGACGGTTCCGCTATTTCAGCTAATAACTTAATCTCTCCTCGATGGTTTGCTCCCATCTCAACTATTCCAACCTCTGTCTCTTTATTCATGGATAGTAAGGTAAGCGGAACTCCAATATGATTATTTAAATTTCCTAAAGTAGCTGTGGTCTTATACTTTCTACTTAATACCGCATTGATTAACTCTTTAGTAGTTGTTTTACCATTACTCCCCGTTAAACCAATAATTGGTATATTTAGCTCTCTTCTATGAAAGTTAGCTAATTGTTGTAAGGTCTCTAAAACATTACCTACAAGTATTATATTATCATTTGTTTTATATCGCTCCTCATCCACAATACTATAAGAGGCACCTTTATTCAATGCTTCCTCAGCAAATTCATTTCCATTAAAGTTATCGCCCTTTAATGCAAAAAAGATTGATCCTTTTCTGATCCTTCTAGTATCAGTATCTACTAAATAACTATTTATGTATAACTTGTAAAGCTCTTTTATTCTCATGTTGTAAAAATAAAAAACCTCACTGAAATCAGCGAGGTTTTCTAGATGTGTATTTATTATTACACTTATAAATATTATTAATATTATCTCTTAGAATAATTGTATCTAGGAGTTGCAGTTTTCTTTTCATTTCTAACCATAGGCCCTACCTTATCCGTAGCACATCTAAATCCAATAAAATTGGTAGAAATATATTCTGGGAAATATCTTCTTTGTGCTGGGTCTAACCAGTACTCTCTATCTGCCCATGATCCTCCTTTGTAAACTCTAGTTTTATTACTTACAAGAGTTGTTCTGTTTTTCTTGTCATATTCTAACTTGACAATCGTATTACCTAAAGAATCTTTTTCACTCTCTGGTCTTATCGGAGAGTTGTACATTCTTGGTGTACCCGCTAACTGATCTTCTTCTAAACTAAAGAATCTTGATGACTTTTGATCTCCATCATTTAAATCAGAATTATCCGCAAAAGAATAATTTCTTCTCATATAGGTATCATCCTTAGTAATAGGAATATATCTAAAAGAACCTGGTAAAGCTTTTGGCATTACCTTTCCGTTTACTAAAGTATCTAACTCAACTTGACTATCATCAACAATAACAACTTTACCATCTTGATCAATCAATTTCTTTGTGAAAATATTTCCTCTGAAATAGTTGAAATCATTCGCCTCTGCATCTACAATCGGACGATAAACATCAGCAACCCATTCCGCTACGTTCCCAGACATATCGTATAAACCAAAAGCATTTGGTGGATAACTCTTTACCGCATTAGGAATATCAGCACCATCACTACTCCATCCTGCAATACCACTATAGTTTCCTTTACCTTGTTTAAAGTTTGCTAATTGATCACCTCTTTGAGATTTAGATCTGTTTCTAGTGTATTTTCCTGACCAAGCATACTTCTTTCTTCCTCGAATATTATTGTATTCTCTGTTTTCAAAAATTGCTTTTGCAGCATATTCCCATTCTACTTCTGTAGGTAATCTAAATTTTTGAGATAAAATACCATCTGAAGAAGTAACCTGTCTTCCTGTAAATTCTCCTTTTGCTGGTTTAGGCTCTCCTTTCTTTCTAGGAACTGGAATACCTTTTTTATAAATTGTAGAATCACCATCGAATAATGCATATGGCTGATCTAAATATACGTCTGTATCAAAATTATTCTTTCCTCTAAACTGTAAAGAATCTTCTTTAAAAATATTAGTGATTACCCCTTTATCCATTAATATTTTTAAATTCACAGCATTCGTTCTCCACTTACAATACTCATTCGCTTGTAACCAAGTAACACCAACAACTGGATATTCAGAGTAAGCTGGATGTCTTAAATAACTCTCAGAAAGTAAATTTGTATTTCCTAATCCTTTTCTCCAAACTAAAGTATCTGGAAGAATTGATGGATAGATATGCTTAAACTGAGGATCCTCTGGAGGAAAAACATCTTTGGTATATTGTAAAAATAAACCATACTCAGCGTTTGTTACCTCAGCTTCGTCCATAAAGAATGAACGCACATGCATTTGTTTAGGAGTTGTGTTCCAATCAAACATTACATCATCTTGTACTAACCCCATTGTATAAGTTCCTCCTTCAATGTACACCATCCCAGGTGGAACAACATTATCTTTAAAATCTCCTTTTATGTAATTTCCATAACTTGGATCGTTAAAATTCCATCCAGTCAAAGAAGAAGAACCTGATCTTCTTGATGAACTTTGACATGAAGTTAAAACAACAATAGAGACAGTTAGTAAGCTAAATAACTTAAATGTACTTTTCATGTATTTACTTAATTTTAGGGTCTGGCAATTTACAACATTTATCATTGAATTCAATTATATAAATATAATAATTTTATTATATGTTAGAAATACTCTTTCTTAACGATTGTTTTTTCATTTTATTATAAGTAATCTTGCAAAAAGATATACTAACGTAATAACCATTTCGTTATCTTATTTGAATTTATGAAAAGACTTCTATTTTTCTTATTATCATTTTCATTTTTTTTCGGAGGTAGTCAAACAACCAATTCCGTTCTTTCATCTGGTACTTGGTATAAGTTTGCTATTGACACTACCGGTGTTTTCAAAATAGATGCTGATTTTCTAAGAAACTTAGGATTCAATTTAAATTCAATAGACCCTCGCAATATAAAAATTTATGGCAATGGAGGAAACACATTACCTGAATTAGCTTCTGATTTTAGATATTCAGATTTGCAAGAAAATGCGATTTATGTTAGTGGTGCCGAAGATGGTGTTTTTAACAGTAATGATTATATTCTTTTTTACGGTGTGGGTCCACACAGCTGGACTACTGACATTACAAATGAAACAGCAAATCATGTTCAAAATATATACACTAATCAAGCTTTTTACTTCATTACCCTTGGAGACAATCCTGGCAAAAGAATAAATAATGAAGGTGTTTTGAGTGGTAATGCCGCAATAACCTTAAACTCATATGATGACTTTCTTTTTTACGAAAAAGAAGAAGTCAGCCTCCTTGCCGTTGGTCGACTATGGTTTGGAGAAAATTTTTCTGTGAATCGTTCACAAACCTTCACTCTTCCTTTTGATAATGCTTTAAGTGGGTCTCAAGTTAATGTAAAAGTTACTGCAGCCGCACAATCTTCGACGTCATCGAATATGAATATCACTGTAAATGGAAGTAATACTCCAACCATTGGCTTCCCTCCTGTTTCTAGTTCTACTTCTTCTGGTTTGGCAAGATATGGACAAAGTATCTCTCAGGTTAATGGTGCTAATAATATTGTTGTTCAATTAGATTATAACAATAATGGTAATCCTTCAGCGAGAGCTTTTTTAGATTACATTGAAATAACAGGAAAAAAACGTTTAATCTCCTCAGGAAAACAATTCTCTTTTAGAAGTTTTGAACAAGCGAAAAGTATTGATATAGTAGAGTTTGCAATTGAGAATTCTTCAGAAATCTTTCAGGTTTGGAATGTTACCGATCGTCTAAACGTTAAGAATATTCAAAATGAATCCAATACAAACGGTAATTTTATTTTTAAATCAAATGGCGGAACTTTAAATGAGTATGTTGTATTAAACGAAGACGATTATTTCACGCCAATTCAAATACAAGAAAGGACAGTACCCAATCAGAACTTACACGTAGTTCGTAATATTGATTACTTAATAATTACTGATGAAAACTTGTTAGGTGAAGCTCAAAGGTTAGCTGATTATCATCAAAATAATTCGAATTTAAACTCGAGAGTTGTAGAACTTTCAAAAATTTATAATGAATTTTCGTCCGGAAGTCCCGATATTACTGGAATTAGAGATTTTATAAAACACCTTTACGATACCTCAACAACAAATCAATTACAATACGTTTGTTTCTTTGGAGACTCCTCTTATGATTATAAAGACCGTATTTCTGGAAATAATAATATTGTTCCCACTTTCCATGCGGTTCAAAGTTTCGATTTAGTTTCCTCTTTTGTTACAGATGATTACTTTGTTATGGTTGATGACAACGATGGAAGAATGCTTGGAAATGACAACATTGATATTAGTTCGGGTAGAATTCCTGTTTCTACAGTACAGCAAGCAAACGATGTAGTAAACAAAATTTTAAAATACTACAATTCATCATCTTTTGGAGATTGGAGAAACACTGTTACTTTGGTTGCTGATGATATTGATGTTTCTACAGATGCCACATTACAATCGGGTTTGGAAGAAGTAGCAGATAGTATAAAAAAATACAAACCTATTTTTAACGTTAATAAAATTTACGCTGATGCTTTCAAACAGGAAAATTCTTCTGGTGGTGAACGTTATCCTTTAGTGAAAAACGCTATTACAAACGTTATTGAAAAAGGAACATTGGTATTTGACTATTTTGGACATGGTGGTGAAGATGGTTTAGCTGCGGAACGTGTTTTAGAAATTCCACAAATACAAGATTTCAATAACGACTTCCTTCCTCTTTTCATTACTGTTACTTGCGAGTTTTCTAGATTTGACAACCCCTTAAGAGATACAGCAGGCGAACAATTGTTCTTAAATCCAAATGGAGGTTCTGTTAGTATGATTACCACAACTAGAGATATTTTTATTTCCCTAGGAGAAGCTTTCAATAAAGAACTTACGACCTATGTATTGGATTTTGATAATTCAGATGATGCGATTTCTACGAATCTGATAAAAACAAAAAACCAGACAACTAGTAGTCAGCGATTTTTTATCTATTATTTTGGTGATCCAGCTATGAAATTAGCAATTCCTAAACCAGATGTTCGAATTAGCAGAATAAATGATGTCCCTATAACGCAACCAGTGGACACATTAAAAGCTTTATCAAGAATTAAAATAGATGGAATTGTTACTGATAACTCCGGAACACCACTGAACAACTTTAACGGAACAGTTTTTACGACAATTTTTGATAAGCCTATTGACAAAACAACTTTAGATAACGATGGCTTTGGGATTGTAAATACTTTTGATTCTCAAGAAAGTAAAATATTCCGAGGTAAATCATCTGTACAAAATGGTAATTTCAGTTTTGAATTCATAGTACCAAAGGATATAAAAATTACTTACGGTAATGCTAAAGTTAGTTTTTACTCAGAAAATCAAGAGATTGATAAATCAGGATTAAATTTAGACATGATTGTTGGTGGAATTAACAATAACGCTCCTGAAGATATTATTGGGCCAGAAATACAGCCATTCATGAATGATGAGTCTTTTATAGACGGGGGAACAACTAATACATCTCCAAACTTAATTGTAAAGCTATCTGACATCAGTGGGATTAACACCTCCATTACCGCGGTAGATCACGATATTGTGGCCATACTTGATGATAATCAATCAGAACCTATTATTCTGAATGACTTTTACGAAACAGAGTTGGACGACTTCACTAAAGGAACTGTTAATTACCAACTTAGAGATTTATCAGTTGGAACTCATACGATAAAAATAAAAGCTTGGGACACATATAATAATTCTTCCGAAGCAACGTTAACTTTTGAGGTTGTGAGTGATGCAACGTTAGTTTTAGAAAATGTATTGAATTATCCAAATCCTTTCACAAACTACACCGAATTCTGGTTTAATCACAACAAGCCAAATGAGCCACTAGAAGTACAAGTGCAAGTTTTCACTATTTCAGGTAAATTAGTTAAAACTATCAATCAAACGGTTCAAACAACAGGAGGATTATCAAGAAACATAACTTGGAATGGTCTTGATGATTTTGGCAACAAAATAGGTAAAGGTGTTTACTTATATAAATTAAAAGTCAGGTCTACAGTGAGTAATCTTTCCTCCGAAAAATTTGAGAAACTAGTTATACTATAATAAAATTATATATTTGCCAAAACAATGTTAAAATCAAAAATGAGAAAATCAACAATACTTACACTACTATTCGCTAATATTTTAGCTTTTACATCGAGGGCACAAGTTAATGAAGGAGCTATTACTACCTCGGTTCCATTTCTTCAAATAAGCACAGACGCTAGAGCTGGAGGTATGGGAGAAATCGGTGTTGCCACTTCTTCTGATGCTTATGCATTATTTCATAACGCTGCCAAAATAGCTTTTAATAAAAGTAAATTAAGTGTTGGAGTAAGTTATGTGCCATGGTTACGTAATTTAACAGATGATATTTTTGCAGGAAACTTTTCTGTAGTAAACAGATTTAGTGAGAACAGTGCTTGGGGTGCTGATTTAAAATTCTTCTCGCTAGGTAGAATAGATCTAACAGATAACAGTGGAAATAGCACTGGAAGTATAAACCCAAGTGAATTTGCTATTTCAGGATATTACTCTTTAAAATTGAGTGAAAAATTTTCAATGGGAGTAGGTTTAAAATATATCAATTCGAACTTAGATGTTGATAATAACTCTCTAGAAGCAGTTAATTCATTTGCTGTGGATATTTCGGCTTATTATCAATCAGATGAAGAAAATTATGGAACATTTAATGGACGTTACCGTATTGGTGTTAATGTAGCAAATATTGGTCCTAAAGTAGAATATACGCCAGGAGAAGAAAATTTCATTCCAACTATTGGTAAATTAGGTGGAGGATTCGATTTTATCTTTGATGATTATAATACATTAGGAGTTAATCTTGAATTTAGAAAATTGCTAGTTCCATCGGGTGGTTCGGATTCACCTAGAGGATGGTTTGAAGGAATGTTTACGTCTTTAGGAGACAGACCTTTTAGCGAAGAGTTAAGAGAAGTTAACTGGTCTTTAGGAGCTGAATACTTATACAATAACGCATTTGCTGTTAGAGCAGGTTATTTTAATGAAAGTGAAACTAAAGGAAACAGAAAGTTCTTCACACTAGGGGCAGGTTTTACGGCTCAAGCTTTTTCTGTAGACTTATCTTATTTAGTAAATACATCTGATGTCAATAACCCATTAGAAAATACATTACGTTTTTCATTATCATTTGACATTGGTGAAATTTATGAAGACTATTAATATTGTTTTTTTAGTATATTAGTATAAAATTAAAAGCAGTCGCCATGACTGCTTTTTTTGACTTTAAAATTTATGAAAGAAATCGATTTTTCTTTAAAAGCGAAAATGTATAATCTTGTTTCTGAATTAAATCAAGACGAACAAGAATTAATGAAAGAGGCTACAACCGCCAGAAAAAATGCGTATGCTCCGTACTCTAAGTTTAAAGTTGGAGCTGCTTTATTATTGGACAATGGTGAAATTATTACTGGAAATAATCAAGAGAATGCGGCATATCCTTCAGGTATGTGTGCAGAACGAGTAGCAATTTGGAGTGCGGGAGCGAAATACCCAAACATGACCGTAAAAAAAATAGCTATCACAGCTGCATCCTCTGAAATAGAGGTTAAAAATCCTGTTGGACCTTGTGGAGCTTGTAGACAAGCACTTTACGAATACGAATTCAATCAAAAGGAACCAATAGAAATAATATTTATGGGAGAAACAGGCAAAATTATCAAAGTGAATTCTCTGGCTTCACTTCTACCCTTTTCTTTTGATAGCTCGTACCTATAATATATTTTTTATATTTTTTTAAGAATTTCCATACAAAAACCACTATTACTAAAAGGTTATAGATTTTATATTGTTATTTTTAACCCAGTTATTTTATGAATAACACAATTTCACATGTGTTAAATTTTGAAATTCATAAAAATAAAATATACTTTTGATAATTAATAGGTTATACACACTAAATCCTTTTTATTTGTTGTTATAGTAAGCCCTAATATTTATTTAATATGACAGCAGTAATTTCTGGAACAGGTAGCTACATCCCTACCATTAAGAAGGAAAATAAACAATTTAGTGGTAATCGTTTTTTAAACGCAGATGGCTCTTCTTTTGATTCTAATAATACCGTTATTATTCAAAAGTTTAAGACTATTACCGGTATTGAAGAACGTCGATATGCGGAAGATCATTTCAACGCTTCTGACTTAGGATACTTAGCGGCTGAAAAGGCCATTGAAAATGCCGGTATTGATTCAGAGGATATAGACTACATTATATTTGCTCATAATTTTGGAGATGTAAAGAATAATGCCATTCAAAGTGATATCCTACCTAGTTTAGCAACAAGGGTGAAGCATTTGTTGAAAATTGACAATCCAAATTGTGTTGCCTATGATATATTATTTGGTTGTCCAGGATGGGTTGAAGGAGTAATTCAGGCAAAAGCTTTTATAAAAGCTGAAATTGCTAAAACTGTTTTAGTGATTGGTTCAGAAACGTTATCTAGAGTTATTGATAAACACGATAGAGATTCAATGATTTATAGTGACGGAGCTGGTGCTTGTATTGTGCAAGCTTCAGATGATTCTGAAAGTGGAATTTTAAGTCATGCTTCGCAAACTTTTGCTAAAAAAGAAGCTTTTCATTTATTTTTTGGCAATTCCTACGACAAAAATGAAGATCCAAATGTTCGCTACATTAAAATGTACGGGCGAAAAATCTATGAATTTGCATTAACCCATGTACCTAATGCTATGAAAATTGCATTAGATAAAAGTAATGTTGATATTTCTGAAGTTAAAAAAGTTTTTATTCATCAAGCTAATGAAAAAATGGATGAAGCAATTATAAAACGCTTTTACAGACTCTACAAAAAGCCTGTCCCTGAATTTATTATGCCAATGAGTATTCATAAATTAGGAAATAGCTCAGTAGCAACAGTACCAACTTTGTTAGACTTAGTTTTGAACAACAAAATTGAAAATCACAAGGTTGAAAAAGGTGATGTTATTATATTAGCCTCTGTCGGAGCAGGGATGAATATTAACGCAATTGTTTACAGATATTAAATTCTAAAAAAATACAAGCAAAAATAAAATCAAACTATTATTTTTGCGGATGCAACAACACAACGTACTTATTTTAGATTTCGGCTCGCAATACACACAGTTAATTGCTCGCCGCGTTAGAGAATTAAATATTTATTGTGAGATTCACCCTTTCAATAAAATTCCAGAGAACATAGATAATTTTAAAGCCGTGATTTTATCGGGTAGTCCATACTCAGTAAGATCAGAAGAAGCTCCACATCCAGACTTATCTGAGATTAGAGGTAAAAAACCTTTATTAGCCGTATGCTACGGAGCTCAATACTTAGCCCATTTTTCTGGTGGATTAGTAGCTCCTTCAAATACACGTGAGTATGGTAGAGCAAACTTATCTTTCGTAAAAGAAAATGAGTCTTTCTTTAAAAATATATCTGCCGGAAGCCAAGTATGGATGAGTCATTCGGACACCATAAAAAACCTTCCTGAAAATGGCGTTTTACTAGCAAGTACTCATGATGTAGAAAATGCTGCTTATAAAATTGAAGGTGAAACTACTTATGCTATCCAATTTCACCCGGAAGTGTATCACTCAACAGATGGAACTCAATTATTGAAAAACTTTTTAGTTGATATTGCTGGGTTACAACAGGAGTGGACACCTAATTCTTTCGTCGAATCAACTGTTAATGATTTAAAAGAAAAAGTAGGTGACGATAAAGTTATTTTGGGACTTTCTGGTGGAGTTGATTCAACTGTAGCTGGTGTTTTACTTCACAAAGCAATCGGCAAAAACTTACACTGTATTTTTGTAAATAACGGACTTCTTAGAAAAAATGAGTACGAAAATGTACTTAAGCAATACGAAGGCATGGGATTAAACGTTAAAGGTGTAGATGCATCTGAACGTTTTTTATCCGCTTTGGAAGGAATTAGCGACCCGGAAACAAAAAGAAAGACAATCGGTAGAGTATTTATTGAAGTTTTTGATGATGAAGCGGCAAAAGTTGAAAATGCAAAATGGTTAGCACAGGGAACAATTTATCCAGACGTGATTGAATCTGTTTCCGTAAACGGTGGCCCTTCTGCAACAATTAAAAGTCATCACAATGTAGGCGGTTTACCTGATTTTATGAAATTAAAAGTTGTGGAGCCTCTACGAATGATCTTTAAAGATGAAGTTAGACGTGTTGGAGCATCAATGGGAATTGACAAGGAATTGTTAGGAAGACATCCTTTTCCTGGTCCAGGTTTAGCCATTAGAATTTTAGGAGATATCACTTCAGAAAAAGTTCGTATTTTGCAAGAAGTTGATGCTATTTTTATTGATGGTTTAAAGGAAAATGGATTATACAATGATGTGTGGCAGGCTGGTGCAATTTTATTACCAGTAAATTCGGTTGGTGTAATGGGAGATGAAAGAACCTACGAAAAAGTAGTCGCTTTGAGAGCTGTAGAAAGTACTGATGGGATGACTGCAGATTGGGTAAATTTACCTTATGAATTTTTACAAAAAACATCAAATAAAATAATAAATAACGTAAAAGGGGTAAACAGAGTTGTTTACGATATTAGCTCTAAACCTCCTGCAACAATAGAATGGGAATAAAAAAACAAGTCTCATTTTTGGTTTAAAAAAAGTTATATGAGTAAAATAAAATTTTGGGCTATTACATGTGTATTAGCAATTTTGGTTTCTTGTAGTCAACAAAAAAGATACATCTCTTACAAAGTTCAACAGGGTGAAACTATGAGAGATATTGCTGAGAAAATCAATGTTAAAACAGAAGATTTAGAAAGGTTAAATCCTGATGTTGGTGAAAATCCAACAGCGAATAGCACTATTATTATTCCAAACCCAGAATTTAAAAAAACGCTTCCTATAATTCAAAAAACCGACAAAGACAAGGAAGTGAAAACTGATACTGACACTGGAACAGATACAGATATTGAAACTCCTGAAACAGATATTGATGAAGTTAAAGATGCTCCAGATTCTACACAAATTGTTAGAACGGTATACTCTTATAAATTTCATACAGTTCAACCAGGAGAAACGGTTTATCGATTAACTAAGACTTATAATATTTCAAAAGATGAGTTAATTAAGTTAAATCCAGAGTTTCCAAAAATCAAGGATAACTTATTAAGTGTTGGCCAAAAACTGAAAGTTAAAGTAGCTGAGAAAAAAGTTGTTTATATCTCAAGAGAAGAAGATTTAAAAAATCATGTCACTCATACTGTACAACCAAAAGAGACTGTTTATAGTTTAACTCGTTTTTATAACATCAGTAAACAACAGTTAATAGATTTAAATCCTGAATTTCCAGAAATAGAGAACAATGCGTTATCTATTGGTCAAGTGTTAAGAATTCGTCCAATTGAAGAGAAATTAACATCTGATAGTTTTAAAATATACACTGATACTATTGCTATTTCTGAACCTATAAAACTTGCCTTTTTATTGCCATTTAAGGCCAAAGAGCTTGATAGCCTTCCTGAAGAAGATATTTTTGACGAAATAAAATCGAACCGTAGTGCTAGAGTAGCTAATATGGTAACTGACTTCTATTTAGGAGCTGAAATGGCTTTAGACTCTATAACAAGTATGGGAATTCAAGTAGATGTAGCTGTTTTTGATACAGGAAATAGAGGAAGCTATGTTGAGCAACTTATTGAGGAAGATAAATTAGGCGATAGAGATGCTATAATAGGTCCATTTTACTCAGATCAAGTTGAAAAAGTAGCAGATGAAGCTAAAAATGCTGTTGTTTTTCCACACTTCTCAAATAATCAAGATAAGTTTTCTTCATCCAACATTGTGAAGTCTGCGCCAGACAAAGAAACGCACAGTGCTTTCTTAGTAGAATACCTAAATGAGATTTACAATGGAGAAACAATTTTTATTGTAAGTGATGGAAAAAAAGAATCTGATGAACAACTTGAATTTATCGAAAAGCTATTCAAGAAGAACGATTCAATAACACAAATCTACACTTTAAAACCAGAGGATGGTTACATAAAAAAGGAACGCTTTACAGATAAGATGAAACCAAATGTTCATAATTGGGTAATTCTAACCTCTGATAAAGAATCTTACTTAGCAGATGCAATTAACAGTATGGTTGTACTTCCTGAAGATGTTACTGCTCAAGTTTTCTCAATTGACAAAACAGATGCTTATGAAGGTATTGATAATAACATCCTGGCAAGAATCGACTTCACATTTGTCACAGATAATTATTATGACGACAATGATGAGAATCTTAAATCTTTTGTAAAAAAATACAAAAAGAGAAATAGAGCAAATCCTTCTGAATATGCCATTCGAGGGTTCGATTTGACCTACGATGTTCTAATTAGATTAGCTTCTGGTGAAGATTTAACTGACACTTATAAAGAAGGAGTTTCAATGAGACTTGTAAATAAGTTCGATTTCAAGAAGAAGTTTTTAGGAACGACAAATAATAGAGGATTGTTTATTGTAAAATATACCAAGGATTTATTTCTTGAACGATTGAAATAATAGCACAAATCAATTCATAATAAAAAACCGATATAATATTCTGATTATATCGGTTTTTTGTTATCGTACATTTCTTTATAGTAATTCTGATAATCGCCACTAGTTACATTCTTGACCCAATCTTGATTATCAAGATACCATTTTATAGTTTTCTCAATTCCTTCTTCAAACTGTAAAGAAGGTTCCCACCCTAATTCATTTTTCAATTTACTCGAATCTATTGCATATCGATAATCATGACCAGCTCTGTCTTTTACAAAAGTTATCAATTTATCTGATGTACCTAAAGGATTCCCTAAAATCTTATCTACGGTTTTGATAAGCACTTTTATTAAATCAATATTTTTCCACTCATTAAAACCTCCGATATTGTACGTTTCTCCTACTTTACCCTCATGAAAAATAACATCAATAGCTCTCGCGTGATCTTCAACAAACAACCAATCTCGCACATTTTCTCCGTTTCCGTAAACAGGCAATGGTTTATGATTGCATATGTTATTAATAAAGAGAGGGATTAACTTCTCTGGAAATTGATAAGAACCATAATTATTTGAACAATTTGAAATAATTGTTGGTAAATTATAAGTGTCATGAAATGATCTTACAAAGTGATCCGAAGAAGCTTTTGAAGCAGAATAAGGTGAATGCGGATCGTAAGGTGTGTCTTCTGTAAAAAAGCCATCATCCCCTAAACTACCATAAACCTCATCCGTTGAGATATGATAAAATAATTTATCTGAAAAATTACCATTCCACTGAATTTTAGCAGCCTGTAATAAATTTAAGGTTCCAATCACATTTGTATACGCAAATGCCAATGGATCCTTAATAGAGCGATCCACGTGAGACTCAGCAGCTAAATGAATTACACTGTCAATATTATATTCTTTAAAAATTGAATTGACTGAATTAAAATCACAAATATCTGCTTTTATAAAAGTGTAATTTTCCTCACTCTCGATATCCTTCAAATTTTCTAAATTACCTGCATAAGTTAGGGCATCAAGATTTATAATGCGTTTATTCGGATATTTCTTGACAAACAATCGAACAACATGTGAACCAATAAAGCCCGCTCCTCCAGTTATTAAAATATTCTCCATAAACTTACTCTTTACAATTCTTTATACATTCTTCTAATGAATCCTTCCAAAAAGGAATATCAATATTAAAATCTTCTTTTATTTTATCAGTATTCATAACCGAAAAATAAGGTCTTTTAGCTAAAGTGGGATAATCTTTTGTTTCTATTGGATTCACTTTACACGATAAATTCGCAATTATCATAATCTCCCGTGCAAATTCATACCAAGAAATAGCGCCCTCATTAGAATAATGATAGATCTTACAATCTTTATCAAGATTTTTATCTAACATTAAAATACATAGTTTTGCTAAATCCTTTGCATACGTCGGACTTCCAATTTGATCTGACACAACATTAATATTATCCTTTTCTTTCCCCAAACGCAACATTGTTTTTACAAAGTTTTTTCCGAAGCAAGAATATAACCATGAAACTCTAATTATTGTGCCTTCTATATTGGAATTTAAAAAATACTCTTCCCCTTTTTGTTTTGAAACACCATAAAAATTTACCGGATCAACCTCGTCATTTTCTTTGAAAGGAACGTTACCATTTCCACTAAAAACGTAATCTGTAGAAACATGAATCATTTTTCCTCTATCTTTCAATCCTTCAACTATGTTTTTAACACCTACAGCATTTACTTCTATAGCTCTGAATTGATCTTCTTCTGCATTATCTACAGCTGTGTACGCCGCACAATTAATTACAAAATCGATGTTATTCTTTGTTATATAACGCCCAACCTCCAAAGAATTTGTAATATCTAAACCTTTTGAGTCTTCAAAGAAAAAAGTATGAGAGCTTTTTTTAGATTCATGAAATATTTCTGATCCCAATTGGCCAGAAGCCCCTGTTATTAATACATTCATATTAGTAGTCAAAAGGACTTTGAAAATTACTAAATGCTGAAAGCTCTTTATCCTTATCAGAAAGTATAACGTCTTTAACATCAATCTTCCAATCTATATTTAAAGTTTCATCATTCCATAAAATTCCGGATTCATGAGCTGGAGCGTACCAATTATCAACTTTATATGAAAAGATTGCCTCTTCAGACAGTACTATAAATCCATGTGCAAATCCTCTTGGAACAAAAAACTGTCTTTTATTATGTTCTGATAATTCAACGGCTTCATATTCTCCATATGTTGGAGAATCTTTTCTAAGATCAACTGCCACATCTAACACGCTACCTTTTACACATCTTACAAGCTTTGCTTGAGCATAAGGAGGTTTTTGAAAATGTAATCCTCTTAGTACGCCTTTCGAAGATTTTGACTCGTTATCTTGAACAAAATTCACCTCATAAATATTTTCTTCAAATGCATTTGCATTAAAAGATTCAAAAAAATATCCACGATGATCTCCAAACACTTTTGGTTCTAGAATCGTTAAATCTTTTATTTTCGTCTCTCTAAAATTCATCATTATTCTTTTACCAAACTTAAAAGGTATTGGCCATAGCTATTCTTTTTCAAGGGTTCGGCTAACACTTTAACTTGTTCTTTTGTAATATAACCCATGTAATATGCTATCTCTTCTAAACATGCTACTTTAAGTCCTTGTCTTTTTTCAATTGTTTCTATAAACTGACCCGCCTCCATTAAAGATTCATGTGTACCAGTATCTAACCACGCGAAACCTCTTCCCATTAATTCAACTTTCAATTTGTTTTGTTGTAAATAGGTTTGATTTACAGATGTGATTTCTAATTCTCCTCGTTTTGATGGTTTGACCTGCTTAGCTACTTTAACTACCGAATTAGGATAATAGTACAATCCAACAACAGCATAATTAGATTTAGGAGCATTTGGCTTCTCTACTATTGAAATTACATTCTCCTCATCATCGAATTCAACAACACCATAACGTTCAGGATCTTTAACATAATATCCAAAAATGGTAGCCTTTTGTTCCTTCTGAACATTATCTATTGCTTTTTTAAATAACTCTGGAAGACCATGCCCATAAAAAATATTATCACCTAATACCATACAAACGTCATCATTCCCAATAAACTCTTCTCCTATAATAAAAGCTTGAGCTAAACCATCTGGAGATGGTTGTTCGGCATAACTTATTTGTATACCTAAATCAGTTCCTGATCCTAAAAGTTTTTCAAAATTTGGTAAATCATGTGGAGTAGAAATAATTAAAATCTCCTTAATTCCAGAAAGCATTAAAACCGACAAAGGATAATAAATCATGGGTTTATCGTACACTGGAAGTAGCTGTTTTGAAACTCCTTTTGTTATTGGATACAGTCTTGTACCTGAACCTCCTGCTAATATTATTCCTTTCATTAAAATATAGTATAAAGCTTTAAAATTAAGCAAATAAGTTAAAAAGAACTGTTTTTATTGAGTTAAGATAGAACCGGCTTTAATTTTGGTATTATCCTCAATATTAATAGAATAATCAATCTTTGCTCCGTTCCCAATATAAACCTTTTTACCTATTATTCCTCCAGCTGAAATAGATACTGTAGGCATAATCATACTAAAAGTTCCTATTTTAGTATCATGTGCTATTACAGCAGCAGTATTGACATATACGAAATCGGAAATTTCTATATTAACTGTTAATACTGAATTAGCTGCTATTACAACCCCTTGACCAAGAACTACATTTTCCTCTGAATAAATTTCTACCGAAGGATGAATTAAGTTTGGAAACTTAATTTTTGGATTGGTTATTTTATTCTTTATTAACTCTTTAACTTTTGGATTTCCAATTGCAATTACTACTTCAAGTTGTTCCTTTATTTGATTTAAATCATCTATTTTGCCTAAAACAGGGTAACCATTAATTAATTCATCGGTTAAACTATCATCGTAAAACCCAATAAAATCCCATGCAGGATTCTTTCTATTTATTGCTTGAATAATTCCATGGACTTCTCTTCCCAATCCTCCAGATCCGATAATAGCGATTTTTTTCATTTTATTGCGAAGATTTCATTTTTTTAATTTTATTAAACCCTACTAAATATAGCCCTATAACAGACGCGGTAACAGATAATAAAATAATCACTTGATAAACAAAGCCTAATTTATAAGTAAAAAACGCCACAGTATTAATTACTAATTGTAAAACTCCATATATGGCTGACACACTCAAATGAGACATCTTTAGTGTGTGAACCATTTCTTGATAAATATGTTTTCTATGCGGCTCCGTTAACTTCTCTCCTATTCTTTTTCTGTGTATCATCGTTAAAATAGTGTCGACACTATAAACTGCGACTAGTAATAATATAACTGGAGCTTTGGTTTTATAAATAAGTAAAGCTGCTACGAAAAATATCAAAACGGCCATCGAAATACTCCCGATATCTCCCGCAAACATCCTAGCTTTTTTCCTAAAATTATAAAAACCAAAAACCAAAATCGATATAAAGACCGAAGCTAGGAGCTCTGAATCTATTAGATTTTCATAATGATTTATAGCAAACAAACTTATTAGACTAACGATACTATAAAAACCAGTGATTCCGTTAATTCCATCCATGAAGTTGTATCCATTAATAAACGCTACACCAACAAATAAAAGTGGAAAGGCGACTAAAAAAGATTCAAATGAAATTCCTGAGTCCAAAATTATTTCTACCTGATATAAACTTAAAGCTATTGCTAAGAATTGAAATGGTAACCTTACCAGTATTTTTAAGGAAATAATATCGTCTATAAAACTAATAATGGAAATCAATGTTACACCAATGACAAAATATGGGTATTTGAATCCGAAGAGTAAGAAATAAATTAAAATTCCAAAATAAAAAAGAATTCCACCTCCTCGAATTGTTGGTACGGTATGAGAACTTCTATGATTGGGTTTATCTATGATATTGAACTTATCTGCGAGTTTTAAGTATATAAATGATAAGGCAGATAGAACTAAAAATATTATTAAATAATTCATTATTTTATTGATTGTAATGCAGAACTTGGACTCCAACCTAATTCTTTAATTGCTTTTTCATTCGAGAATGTTAAAGACTTGGTTATTTTATGTAATTTATCAGTATTGATTATAAAAAATGGCAACACATCTCCTATTTTGGCTAAAACGAAAAATAAAACTTGGGGGAGTTTAATTATTTTTCTATTAAATTTTGAAGCTATATAATCTTCTATTTCTTTAAAAGTTGGATGTAAAGTATCGGTTAAATTATAAATACCATTTTTACCATATAAATGAGGTATAAATTGTGCAATATCTTGAGCTGAGACAATGGACTTTCTTGCTTGCCCCTTTCCAATTCTAAAATAATAACCTTTTTTAATTGCTTTAATCATAGCTCCTAGATTTCCAGGAGGATTTTCACCTGCAACCAAAGGTAATCTCAAAATGACACAGTTAACATTATTATTTCTACAAAAGTTCGACACCTCTCTTTCAGCTTTTATTTTACTTAATGCATATGGACTAGTTCCATTCAAAGGAAAAGACTCGTCTATCATTTCTCCAAAATCTACCCCATAAACCGATACTGTACTAATAAAAATAAAAGTATCAGGCATATTGTTTTCCAATCCTTTTAAAAGGTTTTTAGTTCCAAGATAGTTTACATTAAAAAACTCTTCTTTCTCTATATCGGTTTTAGGAATTAAATGTGCTTTTCCCGCCGCATGAATAACGACATCATAGACTTGACTTATTTTAGGTCTAGCTTTTGACAAATCAATAATAATGTCGTTTTCTTTAGATCTTCCAACACTAGTAAAAGTACAATCAGTTTTTTCCCTAATAAACTTAACTATATCCTTTCCTAAAAAACCCGTACTTCCAGTTATTAAAACTTTATCCATTATAATAATTCTATAATATTTTTTAATCCTATTGAATAATTTTCCCAGCTAGATTTAAAATTTTCAAAACCAATATTATTTTGCTTAGGTAATTCGTTGAAATTCAAACTTTTAAGCATAGACATATTTTTATTTTTATATTTTCGAAAAATAATGTCAGAAACAATCATTTTTTTTTCAAGATTTATACAATCCGACACTATCCCGCTAAAGGAAACTTGTTTGTAAGGCAATAAAATATAGTCCATTTCTAGCATCATTGAATAATAAAGATCGTTGTCTATAAAGTCATCAAATAATTTTACGTTCTCCGATAAGTCCACATTATCGTAACCTTTACCAATTATGTAAAAGCTTATATTTTTATTACTCTTTGCGATTTTTAAAAATTGATTAAGGTTTTTATAGGGTAAATTTCTACCAAAAAAACCTATATTTAATTTATCTAATGGAATTGGACTTTTTTTGTAGTTAAAAATAGGAGTTCCATGAGTTAGTACATGAATATTATTATTTTTTATAATATAATATTTCAGTATGTCTTTTCTAATCTCTTCTGAAAATATACAAACTTTTTTCGATACTAGAACTTGGAAGAAGTTTATTATATAAATAAATGGATTTAAAATTCCTGAATGCGGAATTGGGTCATGTAAATGAAATATCACCTTGCTTCCGAATGGTATTGAGATTATTGAAGTTAATAAATTAGCTAAGCTAGTATTATAAATAAATAAGATATCTTTTCTTATTATTTTAACCCGAAAAATATCTTTGAGATAATCTTTAACACTTCTTTTTACATTCCAAAGAATCTCCTCTTTAAATTTCTCATTAATCAGTTTACAATGATGTAGAAGAATTTTATTTGTTGTAAAAGCTATTATTTTCATTAAATATTTATAATTTCAAAAAATTAAGAGTTATCGTCAACATAATATAAAGAAATAAAAGATTTATACTATATCCTTTTGTTTGATAAACATAAAAACCAAATATAATTTGCCATGGTAGTATTATTAAAATATGCCTATTTGTTAAAAAAAGAAAACCAATGGCAACTGGAAAAGATAATACCAACATGAGTTTTAATATGATTGATATTTTTTTGTCCTTTAAATAAAACCTTGTATTTAAAAGCCCCTTTATTATAAGAGGCATTAATAGAAGTTTTAAAAGTGCATCAACCTGAACTACTGGACTAATATTGTGCCATACTTCGCCATTATTGTATGCTAAAAATAAAGGCTGTACCTGCGTAAGAACCCATAAAAAAGGCATATAGAAAATGGTTAACATTCCTGAAGAGTTGAATGGTAATGTATTCATTTTAGACATCAAAATTTCAATTCTTTCAATTCTAAAAAAATATAAATACTCCTGAAAAATATAAAATAAAATTACAATCGAAGTTAAAATTAACCCCAGTGTTTTGAAATTAAATCTGATTTTTTGTCCACTACCAATTAAAATACCTAATAGTAATGGACGAATTAGAAAGATTGGAATTCCTAATATCAGTGGAACTAAAGCTTTTCTCTTGAAATAAAAAAAAAATACAAAAATAATTGACAAACTGAGTAAAAGTGAATCCTTATAGTATCCAAATAGCCAAATGTATCTGAGGGGTAAGATTAAAAATATAATTAATGCCAGATAAGCATTCTTTTTGTTCAAACAAGTAATTGCAATTTTATAAAAAAAGAAATTAGAAATTGCAAAAAGTAAGAACTCAATAAGCCAATAAAGAAACACTCCTCCTGCGTTTACAAGTAAATACAGAATATAATTATAAGGTGTAATTAAACCAAGCTGAGCGAGACCTATCAGTGTTATATTAGCATTATTAATATATTTAAAATTATTAATATAATTGTAATCATCACCAAAATCTCCGAACAGAAAATTATTAGAATCGTAGAAGCTATACAGACATAAATATTGTATTATAATAATAACCAGACTTAAACAAAAAATATAAAAAAAATTAAGCTTTTTGAATTCCATTAAACAACTTATATACTTCAATTGAATTAATCTCTTCTAAGTTCCCTTCAATTAAATTTTTGTGTAAAAAAATGCCCTTATTATCATCGCTGTTAGGCAAATAACCATGATAGGCCTTCATTTTTAAATATCCAAATAAATTTGGACTAAAAGCTAATCTATCATTTAAAACTCCTAAAACATTCCCAAATGTTTTATTTGTGACACCATACATTTTTCTTTCCTCCTCATTAAAAACTTTGACAGGAAGACTTGCAGATAATAAATTACTTATTGACTCTACATCTTTGGTTATATCATTGACTGAATTAATAAAAACTTGTATATAAAGACTATCATAAAATACTTTAGAATTATACTTCTTTTCTATTTCCTTAATTACACTTCTAGGATCAACATAACTCTCAACATTAGACATACCATGATCACTCAATACAACCATAGGTTCATTAGGAAAAATCTCTTCATAAACATTCATAACATTTTCAACATTTTCACTCAAATAATCCAAGCGTTGATTATACTCTGGTGACATGGTTCCAAATTTGTGACCTATACCATCTAAATCACAAAGACTTATGAATATATCTTTATTTAAATCATTCCCCTGTTTAAGGTAGGAAAAAACTCCCTTGAGAGCTACTTCATCTCTATTTCCTAGTCCGTTTTGTAAATCATCAGTAATAAATGTTTTGAAACTATCTAACATAGAGTTACATTCCTTAATAAAAGGATATTTCCCTTTACGATTAAAATAGGGAACATATTTAAAGGGAATCTGACCGATTCTTACCCTGAAAAATTTTCTGAGAAAAATTTTGAATAAATAGTTCAACTTAAAGGGTAAATATTCGATCAAATTTAAAGCTTTAAAAAGATACTCTTTGCTAGGTTTTACATCCTCGTTATATAAGTACTCCCCAAAAAAACCCATTTGATCAGGAGTTTTACCATTGAACAACTCATTATGCAAATTAACACTATATCCCAAATTAGGTATTAATTTAGATGTTTTGAGTTTTGAAAACTCAAATCCCTTAGATGCTGGTAAAGCATCAATAAAAACTATCAACATTACTTTAAGGATTTATAATAATTAATATCTCTTATCCAATAAATAAAAAAATAACCATTTAAAAAAGGATAATTTTTTTTTGTATAACCTAATGATTTCAACCCTTCAATTAGGCTTTTATTCATGTGGTTAAAACTTTCAGAAATCATTAATGAATTTTTAAAAACTCTTATAATTGAATTTTGGTCAACTCTTTTACTTTTAAAAAATTTTAAATAACAAATAACCATAGCACTATAAATTTTAGCCTTTCTTGATTTCACATTAGATAATGTCTTTAAACCATTTTTACTTCTTTCTTCATAATCAATAAGCCAACACAGCATTATTTCTTTCCATCTATGAAAAAAAACATCTCCATTTACTTTTTCTTGGAATTCCGACTCAAATATTTTTTTATCAAGCTCTATCAGTTTTAAATTATCGAATAAAAAAAGTAATCTTTCTTTCTTCTTTACTAACCATGAACCACCATTATATTGCAAAAGGTACTTATATGTTAAAAAATCAGATAAATTCTTCTTTGACCTATTATAAAAAATATTATTCAAGGGTTTGTTATTAAAATTATAAGCCAATGAAATTTGGTTCAATACTCTATGAAAAAAAATATCGTAAACACTCTCCAAAGAGACTCGCCAATTAAATGAATTAAAATCTAAATAACTATTTGAAAATAAAACATTGAAAGTTTTGAAGGTTTCAAACTGATGTACTGGAAGGCTCTTATGGTTCCGTTTTAAATCATTAATTGAAATAAAATCTACTTCTATTTCAAATATCTCCGGAATAATATCAAACTTATTTTTAAGTAATTTAGATAATTCTGATAAACTTTTCTTAATGGTAGTTTTATCAATTGCATTTTCAAATATAAATAATGTTTCCATATCACTAACAAGAATATTATCTACAACCGATATTTCTCCTCTAGAAAAACCTCCAGACATTAATAAAACACCTCTAAAATTCTTATCTAAATAGAATTTCTTAATGTAAGAGATTATTTTTTCTACTATTTCCATTTCTTTTTAAAACAATAAAATTGAGCACTACAAATAAAAATGAACTTGCAACTAGAGCATAGAGTGCTCCTCTCCAGTCGAAATAATAAATAAAAACAAATAACAATGATAAATGAATTGTTAGTATGATTAAAATAGTATATAATCTAACCCAATTATTAAGAGCCATTAATACCCTCAAACCGTAATAAGTATTAATCGTTCTTAGAAAAATCATTAAACTAAATAAGAGTTTTTCATTTACCGTTAATAAGATCTTACCATGACCAAGTAAATCAATAAAAAAATCAGATAAAACAAAACTGATAAAAGCTAAAACAATTCCTAACCCTAAAAATTCTCGATAAATTGATTCTCTCGTTTCTTCTTTTTCAGATAAAAAACTTATCCTATAATTTGCCAAAATGACCGGAATCATAGTTATATTTAAAAAAAACTTATTAGAAACAGCAAAGTTAGCATAAAAATCTACTTTATCCCAATACTCAAACACGTATAAGTCTATATTTAACAATAAATAACCCAATAAACTATAAATCATCAAGGGAAAAGAATTAAAAATTGACTTAAATACTTCATCATTAAATTTTAAAATATTAAACTCTATTTTTTTTATCAATAAAAAACTAAAAGGAATAAAAATACAAAGAGACAACAATGTTAAAATTTCAAATTTATTTTCAAAAAATAGTAATGCAATTAAAAATGAAGTAAGCACAAATAAATTTATAAAAAAATCAAGTCGATGTTCTTTACTGAATCTTATATATCCTTTAAAAATCAAGGGTAAGGAAAAAGAAACTGCATAAAATAACACTTCAATGCTTAAATCTTGTAGATAAATTATAATCCCTGAAATAAAAATTCCTAATAAGACTTTGATTAAAAAACTAAGAGAATCAAATTTTAGTTTATTGTCTCTATTTTGGACAAAATAGTAATCGAACCCAAAACATATTATGTTTGCATAGATTGAGGAGTAAGTAAAAATTGCTAAAATGTTTGAAATTGCCTTTTCGTCATTATTTTTTGAAACAAAAAATATAAAAGCAAATACTAAAACAGTTCTCAGTAAAACTGCTAGTCCTTGGTAAATTAAATTAATCATCTAATTCTGTTCTAACATATTGCTCTCTGAGCTTATTCAAAACTTTCTTATTCTTTCTTCTATCTCTCAATTCGAAACTCCAAGGATAATTAGTATGTTTTTCAACCAAATCACTGCAATAATCACTAAATGTTTTAACCTTTCTTAAAGGATTTCCAACATAAACACCTGACTCTTTAATTGATTTTGAAACAATCGAACCTGCTCCTATAACGACATTATCAGCTATAACAACATTCGGTAATATAATTGAATCAGCGCCTATAAAAACGTTGTTGCCAATTTTCACATATCCTACATAGTCAAACATAAGCGAGTCGTCATTCAAATAGTTTTGTATCATTAGCACGGATACATCATGTGTGATAAAACTAACCCTGGTAGCCAACCACACATTATCTCCAAACGAAATATGTTTGGGTTCAGTTCCAAATAAATGAGTCGAAAAAAAACAGTTTTCTCCTTGAGAATGAAAATATTTTTTCTTTTTCAAAAATTTTGCTCTGGCATATCCGTTTCGATTTAATATTAATAATAAAATTATAATAATGCGTTTCATAAATTTTGAAAAAAGTTTATGATATTTTTTTTATAAATATCTTTAGTGAAGTTTAACCTATAATATTCTTGTAATTTCTGTTTTTCTAAGTTACTTAATTCATTAATTAAAAAATTCAATTTATCAGCAAACTCATTTTCATCAAAACTAGACAACATGAAAGGAAACTCTTTTAAAATTTCTTTACTACCACCTAAATTCACTGCTAATATAGGAAGTCCCATTGACAAAGATTCAATTATCACCGTTGGTAATGGATCTTTTAAATTAGAGCAACTAACAGAAATATCCGCATTTTCATTAATAAAGTGTAAATGATTAGAAATATCTAAATGAAAATAGACAATATTTTCTAAATTATATTGCTTAATCTTTTGTTTAATTAATTCAAAAACCTTCTTACTCTCTGCATCTTGAATATTGGCAACTAAATGCAACTCTATTTTATCATTTATTTTACTGATTGAATTCAGGACATCTATAAAAAACAAATGTCCTTTCCAAACCCTAAATTGAGCCCAAAAGAATATTTTTATATTGTCTTTTTGTTTTTTTACTGTATCAGGATATTTGTAATCAAAACCATTATAAATCTTAATGTGCTTATCTAAATGTTTTTTCAAATTAAAAGTATGATTTCTTCTCAAACTATCACTTACACATATAACTTTGTATAAAAAGGGCACACATAGTAAGTCATAAAACATTCTCTCAGCGTTTGTCCTAAAAAAAGAGTGAGAGTAAAATATTATTTTTGATTTCGGAAGAAATATTTTTAAAATTAAAAGATATTTTAATGCTGTTTTATTGTTTAATACAACTATATCTGCTTTTTCTTTAGATATTTTCCAAGCTAAATTAAAAACTCCGTCATAATTTAGCACATTTTTTGTCATTTTTTTTTCTGACATAAATGAATTTTTAGGAAAAAAACAAACGGATTTGAAGCTCTCATGCAAGATTTCGTTCAAAGCCAGCAAAACTTTTTCGGCTCCTCCATTCATCCCATGGACATCCACTAAGACAACTTTTTTATTTTTTACTCCCATACTATAAATCTACTTAATCAATTCTTCTTTTTCTTTAACAGCTTCTTTATATATTTCTTTTATTTTATCCGTGTTATTCCTTTCTAGCACTACGATTACACCTTCAGAATCAACAACAATTATTTCAGATTTACTCGTAAAAAGTTGTTTATCATCTGAAAAAATATAGCTTTTAGTCTTATTTTTAGTTAGACCATTAACAATATTCCCTTGTTCAAAATAGTCTATTATTGAATCGTAAGTACCTAAATCTGTCCAATAAAACTTTGACAATAATACTTTTATTTTATCGCTTTTCTCTAATACTGCATAGTCAATACTATCGGAAGGAATATCTAACATTAACTCTCTATCAACTTCCCCTTTAGTATTTATAGATCCATAAGCAAGTTTGGAAGAATTATAAATTGGTTTATTATACTTCTTTAGCTCATTTAAAAAAACAGATGCTTTAAAACAGAACATTCCACTATTCCAGCTAAAATTACCTAGGTCTAAAAATTGTTTTGCTGTTTCATAATCTGGTTTCTCTCTAAAGTTTACTACTTTTTCTCCATCATGCTCTATATATCCAAAACCCGTATTAGGAGTAAGAGGCTTAATACCAAATGTAACTAAGAAGTCGTCATCTGCTAACTCAATTGCTCTTTTAACTGAATTTTTGTAGATTTTTTGGTCTCCTATCATATGATCAGACGGAGTGACTAACATAATATCATCATCATGAAGGCTAAAAGCGGCCAAGGCAATAGCGGGAGCAGTATTCCTACCTACTGGTTCTATTATTCTTTTACTTATATATTTATCAACGCTTTTGGACTGTTCCTCTGCTAAATTTATTTGAGATGAATTTGTAATTACAAAAAAATCATCAACTATCTCTTTATTTCTGTTTATTGTATGTTGAAAAAGCGATAAACCGCCAAACATCTTCAAAAACTGTTTTGGCCTGCTTTCTCTAGACAATGGCCAAAGTCTAGTTCCAGAGCCACCGCTCAAAATAACGTTAAAAATTTTTCTTTCCATTCTATTCTATATACACTTCAAGTAATTCTAACCCATTAATTCCACGAATCAAAATATTTTCAGCTTCAGCAGGAATTAATAATGTTTCTCCTTTCTTGATATTTTCAGTATTATTTTCAATTTTCATTTGCCCCTCTCCTTCTACACACATATAAACCACAAAAGAATCAATATTCATCAAATCTCTTTCTAACTCTTCGGTTATTTTCAATTTGTTAGTTGTAAAATACTGACAACTAAAAACCTGATTAACAGCACCTACCTCTTCTTCAAAGACCAATTTACATGATCCAACTTTCTCAAAATCAATCGCATCTAGAGCTAAATCTGTATGTAATTCTCTACATACCCCATTAGTATCTAATCTATCCCAATCATATATTCTGTAAGTTACATCGGAAGTTTGTTGAATCTCCGCTAAAACAATCCCTTCTCCTATTGCATGGATTGTACCAACTTCAATGAAAAAAGCATCTCCTTTTTGAACCTCATCAACATGAATTAGATTCAACAACTCACCCTCATTAAAGGCCTCTAAATACTCCTCTTTAGTTAATTGCTTTGTTAATCCAGCATATAATTTTGCTCTTTCATCAGCCTCTAAGACGTACCACATTTCAGTTTTCCCAAATGAATTGTGCCTTTTTGCTGCTAATTCATTATTCGGGTGTAATTGAATCGATAGATTTTGTCTTGCATCAATAAACTTAAAAAGTAAAGGAAACTCATCTTTAAATACCTTGTATACTGAATTACCAACAAATTGACCTTTATAAGTCTCTAGCAACTCATTTAATGAAGCACCTTTATATTTACCGTTGCTTACTTCTGATATGCTTCCTGCTACCCCGGACAACTCCCAACTTTCTCCAATTTTGGTACTATTTGATTCCTTGTTTAGTTTTTCAACAAGAACGTCTCCCCCCCAAATTTTCTCCTTTAAAATAGCTTTAAATTTTAAAGGGTATAATTCCATACTATTTTCCAATTCTAATGTAATCAAATCCTTTATCTTTTAAATTATATGCTATATATTGATTCCTTCCATCAAAAATTAAAGGTTGTTTAAGCTGAATTTTAATCTCTTCAAAATCCGGAGATCTAAATTCCTTCCATTCGGTCAAAAGAATCAGGGCATCTGCTTTATTTAATATATCATATTTTGAAGAACCATATTCAATTCCCTCTACATTCTTAAAGTAAAATTTTCTAGATTCATCCATAGCTTTAGGATCATAAACTCTTACTTTAGCGCCTCTTCTGATAAGTTCTCTTATGGTATAAAGAGATGGAGCCTCCCTCATATCATCCGTTCCTGGTTTAAAAGCCAACCCCCAAATAGCCAAAGTTCTATTAGTAAGATCCTCTCCAAATTTTCTTAAAATCTTTTTTACTATCGCTAACTTTTGACGATTATTCACATCTTCTACAGATTTAATCAACTGAGCATTATAACCATAATCTGAAGCTATTTTATCAAGTGCTCTTAAATCTTTAGGAAAGCATGAACCTCCATAACCAGCACCTGGATAAATAAAACTATAACCTATTCTTGAATCTGACCCAATACCTATTCTAACATTATTAACATCTGCCCCTACCCTTTCACAAATATTTGCCATTTCATTCATAAAAGAAATTTTAGTAGCCAACATTGCATTTGCAGCGTATTTAGTCATTTCTGCTGAGCGAACATCCATTGTTATAAAACGATCGTGTGTTCTAAAAAAAGGACTATAAAGCTCTTTCATCTTCTCAAATGCTATTTTAGAATCTGCACCAATCACTACTCTATCGGGCTTCATAAAATCATTAATAGCATCCCCTTCTTTTAAAAACTCGGGGTTAGAAACGACATAAAACTCTAAATCAGAACCTCTACTATCTAATTCTTTTTGAATAGTAGCTTTTACCTTGTCCGCAGTACCAACTGGTACGGTAGACTTATCAACCACTATTAATCTACGATTCATTTTTTGACCAATCTCTTTTGCTACGGCCAGTACATATTGTAAATCAGCAGAACCATCCTCTCCCATTGGTGTACCTACAGCAATAAAAACAATTTCAGCATCATCAATCGCTTCTTCAAGTTTTGTAGCAAAAAATAAGTTCTTTTTTTCTACATTTTTAAACACCATTCTTTCCAGACCAGGCTCATAAATGGGAACAATCCCTTCATGAAGATTATCTATTTTAACTTGATCTACGTCTACACACGTAACTTTGTTTCCCATTTCTGAAAAGCAAGCTCCTGAAACTAAACCCACATAACCTGTACCAACGACAGCTATATTCATAAGTTATTTATCCTTTCTTTTAAGACTTTCTTTTTGATGAACTTCTTTTCTTAAACCACTACTAGAAAACCTATGTTCTCTTTTATTGAAGTATAGCTTAATTCCTTTTTTTTCGCAATAATCTCTTCCGGTGAATTGTTTATTCGCATACTCGTCACCAATTATTCGAACATCAATATGAAAAGATCTCAACACGTCCTCTAAATCCTGTTCTGTCGCATAAGGAACAATTTCATCTACATATTTACATCCTTTTAGTTGGATATATCTTTCAACAACAGACTGAACTGGGCGATTTTTTTCTGGTCGATCAAGAGTTGGATCAGTTTGTAAACCACAAATTAAGTAATCACACTGTCTTTTGGCTTCCTCCAACATTTTAATATGCCCTGCGTGAAGTAAATCAAATGCACTAAACGTTATACCTACTTTCATATTCTATTTCTTTCAATGGACAAATATATTAAGTTATTCTATAAACTAAAGTTTTTTTGCGTTTTATTAATGTTTTGTTTACACTAATGTTTTAAATTTAGTTCTAGTATTTTTTTCGCAATCGTATTCGAAGAAAAACCATTTCCATACAACGAATCATCCCATATAACGCATTGTTTTTGAATTTCATTATTCAAACCAGTCAAATCTTCAAAAAGCAATACGTTATTATCGTCTTTCAATGTTTCAATCCACTCCGTTTCTGTTCGAACTGTGACACACTTTTTTCTTAGCCAGTATGCCTCCTTTTGCATTCCTCCGCTATCAGTTATCAATCCTTTTGAATTATATAAATACGAAAGATTATCAATGTATGATTGAGGTTCAATAAACTTAATATTGTCGAAGTTTTTCAAGTCTATTTCAAACACCTTCGCCGTATTTCTTGTTCTAGGGTGAAGAGCCATTATTACGGGTTCATTTAATTTGTTTAACACTTCCAAAACATAGCTCAACCTTTCCGTACTATCAGTATTATAAGGTCTATGTATCGTAGCGTAATAATAAGACTCTTCGGAAGTAATATCTTTTAATAGGTTATTATTTTTCACATAAAAAACCAAATCCTTCATGATATCTCCTACTTCAAAAACATTCTCTACAACTCCTTCTTTCTTCAAATTTATCGTAGCTGTTTTTGACGGTGTAAAAAGACAACTTGAAACGTGATCTGTAAGAACCCTATTTATTTCTTCAGGCATTTTTTTATTAAAACTTCTCAAACCAGCTTCGATATGAAAAACAGGAACATGAATTTTTGAAGCAACTAAAGCACCTGCAAGTGTAGAATTTGTATCTCCGTAAACAACAACACCATTTGGTTTTTCTTTTAAAAGAATCTTTTCGATTTCGATCATCATTTTCGCCGTTTGTTCTCCGTGAGAGCCACTTCCTACATTAAGCATAAAATCCGGTTTTCTCATCCCTAATTGCTCAAAAAAAACAGCACTCATATTTTCATCGTAATGCTGACCCGTATGGATGGTTTTTAAGAGGTATTTTCCTTCACTCGCTTTCTCAAAAGGAAAATGCTTAATAAATTGAGGCCTGGCTCCAATAATCGCTATAATTTTCATACAGTATTTATCTATTAAAAGGGTGCGCCTCCAAATCTTTCGCCGCAAAAGGATGGTAGTCTCCAATCAAACCCTTTGGCTTTGCATTCCTAATTTCATGAACAATTTCAATTGCTTGTCTAGCATCTTCTAATCCATATCCATTCCCGTCAAGAATACCTTGATATACTTTTGTATGTAAATCTGTAAAACCTCCAGAAAACTCTAACTCCTCTCCTTCAATCTTAATTGACCTGTATGTTCTTTGTCCTTTACTTTTAATTTCTTCCGGTAAAGCATTGTAATTTATTGATAAAAACCAACGAACTCTAGCTCTCTTAAACTCCAGAAATCCAGCTGCTCTATCATGAGTATGCACATGAACTGTGTTATACTGTATATCTCCAAAAATCCATGATAACATATCATAAAAATGAACTCCAATATTTGTTGCTATTCCACCAGATTTAGATTGATCTCCTTTCCAAGAAGTATAATACCAATTGCCTCTAGAAGTTAAATATGTTAAGTCTATATCAAAAATTTTATCTTCAGGAGAGTTATCTACTTTTTCTTTTAACTTTAAAATACTAGGATGCATCCTTAACTGAAGAATATTCCAAATTCTTTTTCCAGATTCCTTCTCCATCTTTTGCAACGCATCAATATTCCATGGATTTAAAACTAAAGGTTTCTCACAAATTGCGTCAGCACCTCTTCTTAAAGCCATTCTAATATGAGAGTCATGTAAGTAATTCGGAGTACAAATACTCATATAATCTAATATTTGCCCTTTATCGTACTTTAACTTTTCTAGATACCTATCGAAACGTTCTATTTCTACAAAAAAATCAGCATTAGGAAAATAGCTATCCATTACCCCAACACTATCAAACTTATCCAAAGCAGCAATAAGTTCGTTATTAGTGTCTTTTATTGCTTTTAAATGCCTAGGCGCAATGTAGCCAGCTAAACCAATGAGTGCAAATTTCTTCATCTATAAACTTTTATCTTTAACGCTATTGTCTAGAATATTTTTCACATCATACACAATGGCTTTCTCTTTTTTCAAAACTCCAAAATCTAAGTTCTTAAACTCATTATGTGCAACAGCTAATACAATTGCATCGAACTTTTCATCAGTTAGCTCACACTCAGAAATCAGATTGTATTCTCTTTTAACCTCTTCAGGATTTGCCCATGGATCATATAAAGTCACATTTGTTCCATAATCTTCCAAAGCTTTAATAACATCAACCACTTTAGTGTTTCTAACATCCGGGCAATTTTCCTTAAAAGTTATTCCAAGCACCAAGATGTTAGCATCTTTTATTCTAACATCATTTTTTATCATTAATTTAACCACATCAGAAGCGACATAATCTCCCATACTATCGTTCAATCTTCTTCCTGCCAAAATAATTTCAGGGTGATACCCAAATTCTTGAGCCTTTTGTGCTAAATAATATGGATCAACACCAATACAGTGCCCACCTACCAATCCAGGTTTAAATGGTAAAAAATTCCATTTTGTACCTGCTGCTTCTAAAACATCATAGGTGTTAATATCCATCAAATTGAATATTTTAGCTAACTCATTCACAAAAGCAATATTTATATCTCTTTGTGAATTCTCTATGACTTTGGCTGCTTCGGCAACTTTAATTGTCGGAGCCAGATGCGTTCCTGCTGTAATTACTGAACTGTATAAGTCATCTACTTTTTTGCCAATTTCCGCAGTTGAACCCGATGTTACTTTTAGGATTTTCTCAACCGTATGTTCTTTATCTCCCGGATTAATCCTTTCTGGTGAATAACCTGCAAAAAAGTCTACATTAAACTTCAACCCAGAAACCTTTTCAAGAACCGGAATACAATCCTCTTCAGTAGCTCCAGGATAAACTGTTGACTCATATATAACAATATCATCTTTCTTTAAAACACTACCTACTGTTTCACTAGCTTTTATAAGAGGTGTCAAAATTGGACGATTATTTTTATCTACTGGTGTAGGTACAGTAATAATGTAATAATTACAACCTGATAAAGCATTTATGTCAGTTGAACAGAAAAGTCCTTTATTGGAATTATCAATTTGTAAAACCGATTTTAACAAATCATTGTCAACCTCTAAAGTTGAGTCAACTCCATTCATTAATTCATCAACTCGAGCTTGATCTATATCGAACCCAATAACTGAATACTTTGTAGCAAATAGTCTGGCAAGTGGCAATCCCACATAACCTAAACCTACAACACCTATTTTAATTTTGCTCATAAAAAAATCTTACAAATTTTCCCAGTACCATTTTACCGCCTCTTTCAATCCTTGTTCTAATGAAAATTTAGGTTTGTAATTTAATAATTCTTTAGCCTTTTCAATACTTGCTAACGAATGCGGAATATCACCCTGCCTATTCGGACCATGTTTAACCTCAATACTTTGAATAGAACTATCAAATTCTGGTAAATATTTTTTAAGATACTCAACTAGATCATTCAACGTATTTCTTTCCCCATAAGCCACATTATAAACAGTATTAATAGCATCTGAACCATCAACAACTAGAGAAAGTAAATTAGCTTGTATAACATTATCGATATAAGTAAAATCTCTAGAATAAGTACCATCCCCATTGATTACCGGAGATTCACCTCTCATAAATTGACCTACGAACTTAGGAATAACAGCCGCATAAGCTCCATTTGGATCTTGCTTTCTTCCAAAAACATTAAAATAACGCAAACCAATTGTTTCCAGACCATAAGTTTTCGAAAATACATCAGCATACAATTCATTGACATATTTCGTAATTGCATAAGGAGATAAAGGCTTCCCTATCTTATCTTCAACTTTAGGAAGTGCTTCAGAATCACCATAAGTAGAGGAGCTAGCCGCATATACAAAACGCTTCACTCCTTCATCTCTAGCAGCAATTAACATATTTAAAAAACCACTAACATTAACATCATTAGAGGTAATGGGATCTTTTATTGACCTTGGCACAGAACCTAGAGCTGCTTGGTGTAAGACATAGTCTACACCTTTTACTGCTTTTCTACAATCTTCTAAATTTCTAATGTCACCTTCGATTAATTCAAATAAGGAATTACCTAAAAATATTTCTACATTTTCTCTTTTACCAGTAGCAAAGTTATCTAAACAAACTACTTTATTCCCTTTATTTAAAAGTTCTTCACAAAGATTAGAACCAATAAAACCAGCACCTCCGGTAACTAAAATTTTTTTATTCGAAAGTTCAATATTCATAATATTACTCTAACTATTCCAATAAACAAACCTACGAAAACTATAGGAAACAATATAGTGAAGTGAAATAAAAAAAGCCTTCAGAAAATCTGAAGGCCTCTGTGGGCGCGAAGGGATTCGAACCCCTGACCCCTTGGGTGTAAACCAAGTGCTCTGAACCAACTGAGCTACGCGCCCGAATAGCATTTAAGGTTGTGGGCGCGAAGGGATTCGAACCCCTGACCCCTTGGGTGTAAACCAAGTGCTCTGAACCAACTGAGCTACGCGCCCTTATTTGCTATTGCGGAGGCAAATATAAGACAGTTTTGAATTCTGACAATATTTTTTTGTGATTTTTTATTTATAAAATTTCTGCGACGGTAAAAGTACTACCTCCTACAAAGATTAAGTCATTTTCTGAAGAACCTTTAAGAGCCTGATCATAAGCATCTAATAAAGATTCATAAACATCACCCATCAGCTTATATTCCTTCGAAGTTTTTTTTAAAATTTCCGCCGAAAGTCCTCTAGGAATATTAGGTTTTGAAAAATAATACGTAGCTTCTTTAGGAAATAACGGTAAGATTTCATTCAAGTCTTTATCTGAAACTACCCCCATCACGATATGTAAGTTCTTATATTTTTCTTTTTTTAATTGTTGTAAAACATACGTTAAGCCTTCTTTATTGTGAGCTGTATCACAAATCACCTTAGGAACTTCGTTTAACACTTCCCACCTACCTCTTAAACCTGTATTTATCTTAACATTTAATAAGCCAGCAATAATATCGTCATCACTCACAACAAAATTTCGCAGATTACGAATAGCACAAACTGCTGTTTTAGCATTGTGTTTTTGATAACTCCCCAATAAATCGGTTTTATATTCTTCTTTAATAAATTTAGAAGCAAAATAAATTCGAGAATTACATTCTTGCGCTTTTGTTTTAAAAACCTCTTCAATCTCTTCTTGTTTCTCTCCAATAATTACGGGAATATTTGGTTTTATAATACCTGCTTTTTCTCCTGCTATTTTCTCCATAGTATCACCCAATATCTGAACATGATCCATGCCGATGTTGGTTATTACCGATATCTCTGGGGTAATGACATTGGTTGAATCTAGTCGACCTCCTAAACCGACCTCAACGACCGCAATATCAACTTGTTCTTTAGCAAAATAATCGAAAGCCATTCCAACCGTCATTTCAAAAAATGACAATCTATTTTCTTCAAAAAAAACTTTATGATTTGTGATAAAATCTAGAACAGCGTCCTCAGAAATTTCTTTTCCATTAATACGAATTCTTTCAGTAAAGCTTTTTAAATGTGGAGAAGTATATAAACCTACTTTGTAACCTGCTTCTTGCAAAATTGATGCAATCATATGACTAGTAGAACCTTTACCATTTGTTCCACCCACGTGTATTGATTTAAACTTTTTTTCGGGATTTTTTAAATAGTTAGAAAGTTTAATTGTGTTTGATAAATCTTTCTTATATGCAGTTTTACCTTGATTTTGATACATCGGTAACTGCTGAAACATCCAATTTACAGTTTCTTGGTATGTCATAAATTATTTAGATAGCGTAAATTTATAAATAATGGTTCCTTTCTGTGTTTCAGGAGCTTTCCCATCTGCATTCCATTTAGTTTTTAACGCTGCTTTTTTTGCTGCATCTAATAAGCACTTTGCTGAATTGGTTGTTCCTTTTGCTCCCGGATTTGCCTCTATTACATTTCCATTTTGATCAACTTTTATAGTAACATAAACTGTCCCCTCCTCTTGACAATCTGGTTTTTCAACAGGCTTTGATAAAGCAGTCCTACCTGATAAATTATAATTACCTCCAGAACCTCCTCCAGTATTTCCATAGTATTTATTACTATCTGGATCTCCGTTTTTATCTCCTTTCACACCTTGTTGTTTATCGTCACCTTCTCCTTTTGCCTTGTCTCCGTCAGGAGAATTTCCTTTTAATAAACTATTCAAAGCATCTGTTGCTGCTTTTGAAGGTTTCGGCTTCGGTTTTGGTTTTACTTCTTCTTTCTTTTCTTCAACCTCCTCAACTTTCTCATCTTCCTTTTTCTCAACTACAGGAACATCTTTAGACGAATCATCGGTAATAAATTCTTCTGTTACTTCTTCTTTAGGCGTTTCTTGAGATTCTTCTTCAACCTCCTCCAGCTCCTCTTTTACCTCTTCTTGTTTAGGCTGAGTAGTTTTCACCTTTTCAACTGGTGGGCCGCTTCCAACATTAGAATCACCAAAATTAATTGCAACTCCATACTCGATTGGCGGATCCATATATTTCATACCAAAACCATACATAATAAATAGTAGCATCAATAATATCGCTGCTGTTATCATTGCTGATTTTCTTTTATGTTTGGTATCAAATAATTGCATATAACTACTTTCCTTTTACTGCTAATATCATTTTTAATTTATTTCTATTAGCGATATCAATAACTCTCATCACATTTTTATAAGGAACATTTTGATCTCCTCTTATAACTACCGTTTTCTCCTTATTCTCCCCTACTTTTAAAAGCAATTCTTGTTCCAAATTAGTGGACGTTACTTTAGACTTATCTATATAAAAATCAGAGCTCTCTGTGATTGTGACGGCAACAGATGTTTTATTTTCTGTTTTACCGCCAGCTTTAGGTAGTAAAACATCTATCGCGCTTACTGTAACCAAAGTAGAAGTTAACATGAAGAATATTAATAACAGAAATACAATATCTGTCATTGACGACATGTTAAAATTTGGATCTACTTTATTTCTACCTCTTAAATTCATTATACAGGTTCATTTAATAAATCTAAAAACTCTACAGACTTTGCTTCCATTTGATAGACAACTTTATCTGTTCTTACCACCAAATGATTATACGCAATATAAGCAACGATACCTACTATTAAACCAGCAACTGTTGTTGTCATTGCTGTATATAATCCATCCGAAAGCATTTTAATATCTATTTGCCCTCCCGAATTTGCAATTTCATGAATCGCAACAATCATACCGATTACCGTTCCTAAAAACCCAATCATTGGTGCAGCACCCGCAATTGTAGCAACAACAGAAACATTTTTTTCTAATTTATAAATCTCAAGCTTACCCGCATTTTCAATTGCTGTATTAATATCTTCTAAAGGTTTTCCTATTCTTGAAATTCCTTTTCCGATTAAACGAGAAGTTGGACTATCTGTATTTTGACATAAAGCTTTCGCTGCATCTAACTGACCATTTACTACAAAATCACGAATTTGATTCATAAAATCTTTATCAACTTGAGCTGCAGCTTTAATAGCAAAAAAACGTTCAAAATAAATATACAGAGCCACTCCTAAGAGCACAAATAATAAAGCAATGATTATTTGCCCTCCGACACCTCCATCTTTTATTAATTGAAATATCGACAATGTTTTCTCTTGTGTTTCCTCGTCTAAAATTTCTTTAGCAACTTCCTGAATGAATAAAAGCATAAAACAGATTTAATGTTTTTCGTTAAACGTTTTCTTTTGATTAAAAGTATAAAAAATAAATCCTGAATTCTAAAAATTCAGGATTTTAATATTTCTTTATAATTATGATGCTTACAACATGATTTTCACCATTAAATATCCTAAGCCTCCTAAAACAATTGTATATGGCAAAGCCATTTTAACCATTTTACCATACGATAAATTAATTAACGGAGCCAAAGATGATGTTAACAAGAATAAAAATGCAGCTTGACCATTAGGTGTTGCAACACTTGGTAAATTTGTACCTGTGTTAATAGCAACAGCTAATTTCTCAAAATGTTCTCTAGTAATAACACCGTTTTTGAAGGCACTTTCTACTTCTCCAACGTATACAGTTGCAACAAATACATTATCACTAATTGCCGATAAAAATCCGTTTGCGATATAGAACAAACCTGGCTGTGATGCAGGATCTTGTTTTAAAGCCCAATCTATAATTGGTTTGAACAAATGCTGATCGTGTATCATTGCTACAATAACGAAAAAGACAACTAATAAACCTGTAAATGGTAATGCCTCCTCAAAAGCGTGTCCTAATTTATGTTCATCGATAATACCCATAAACGCTGTTTGCACAATAATCAATGCTAAACCAATAAATCCAACTGGTGCAATGTGTAAAGCTAAGCCTAAAATTAACAATACTGCAGAAACACCCTGAACAACAAGCCCATACTTTTCTTTATCTGTACGTTTTTTATCTTCCTCGATAGTATAACTCTCTATAATTTCAGCAGCTACTTCTGGTAATTTTGCACCAAAACCAAACCAACCTGTTGTTTCTAAAACAACTGTGGTCAATAATCCCGCAGCTAAAACAGGAATTGTAATTGGTGCCATCATTATGAAAAACTCAATAAAGTCCCATCCTAAACGTTCTCCAATTAATAAATTCTGTGGTTCTCCTACTAACGTACAAACTCCACCAAGAGCTGTACCTACAACTCCGTGCATTATTAAACTTCTTAGGAAACTTCTAAATTGTTCTAATGTTTCTCCACTTAATTCTTTTCTATCTAAAATACCATCATCATCGTAATCAGCTACTGCGCTTGAGTGAATCTTATGATAAACACCATAAAATCCTACAGCTACACTAATTAATACTGCAGTTACTGTAAGTGCATCTAAAAAAGCTGATAAAATTGCAGCCAAGAACACAAAAAGTAAGGAAAGAATTAATTTTGATTTTATTTTTGTAAACACTTTACTAAAAATATACATCAGTAAAGGCTTCATAAAGTAGATACCTGCTACCATGAATACTAAAAGTAATACTACCTCTAGGTTTTGATCTACCTCGTGATAAGCATTTTTTGGAGTCGTTAGTCCTAAAGCCAATGCTTCAATTGCTAACAAACCACCTGATTGTAATGGATAACATTTCAATGCCATAGCCAAAGTGAAAATAAACTCACCAATAAACAACCAAGCCGTTATTGTTTTTCCTAATATAAAAAAGGAAAACACATTAAAAATTAAGAAACCTATCATGGTCATTTTAAACCATTTGGGGCTATTTCCTAAAAAATGTTTCAACATAATTTGTTTTTATTTTAAATTAATTCTTTAAGCGCTATTTCAAACGCTGTTTCGCTTATGCGTGTTTTTGAAGAATTCTTTGCAAAAGCGATTTCTAAAGCCTTTCGAATAGTATTAGAAGTATCATGGAAAATAGCTTCGTCATTCATTGAAACTCTTTTCTCCATGAAATAAGCAAATACTCTTGCCATTCCACAATTCGAAATAAAATCTGGAATTAAACTTACTTTTTTATCAGTTTCTTCCATAATCGGACCGAAGAAAATCTCCTTATCAGCAAAAGGAACATTTGCCCCACAAGAAACCACTTCTAATCCTGTATTTATCATTTGATTGATTTGTTTTTCAGTAATTAAACGAGAAGCAGCGCAAGGAGCAAAAATTTCACAAGGTAAATTCCACACCCTCTCATTCATCTCCTCAAAAGGAATCATGTGCTCAGAAACCAATGTGTTTCCGTCTTTATTTAAAAACATCTCCTTAATTTCCTCGAAAGAAAATCCTTCTTCATTTATAACCCCTCCTACTCTATCAATAATACCAACTACTTTAGCTCCCATTTGAGCTAAATAATACGCCGCAGCAGAACCTACATTTCCAAAACCTTGAACAACAGCTCTCTTACCAACAACACTTCCTCCGTAAATATTATAGTAATGTTTTACCGCTTCAGCAACACCATAACCAGTAATCATATCTGCTACTGTATATTTTTTCTGAACCGATGGTGAATAATGTTCATTTTCTAACACTTTAATTACACCATGACGCAATTGGCCGATTCTATTAATTTTATCAGCTTCCGTTGGTTTAAAATGCCCATTAAAAACTCCTTCCTGTGGATGCCAAACACCACAATCCTCGGTAATCGGAATAACTTCGTGGATTTCATCTACATTCAAATCTCCTCCTGTACCATAATAGTTCTTTAATAAAGGAGATACTGCTTGATACCATCTTCTTAAAACCCCTTCTTTTCTAGGATCATGTGGATCAAAGTTGATTCCTGATTTTGCTCCACCAATTGCAGGACCTGAAACAGTAAACTTCACTTCCATCGTTTTGGCAAGTGACATTACTTCATATTTGTCCAATCCTTTACGCATTCTTGTTCCTCCTCCAGCAGCTCCTCCTCTAAGAGAATTGATTACTGTCCATCCTTCTGCCTCGGTTTCAGAGTCTTTCCAATTAAAAACTATTTCTGGTTGCTTTTCTTCGTATTTTTTTAATAATTCTTTCATGATTTAAAATAAGTTAAGGTTTGTTTAAAAGTTTGGTTGTGTGTTTTGTTTATTTTAAAATCATGTAAGCTAAAGTTGTGTCATTTTGTTTATTTTTTTATTATAATTCTAACCCTACAAACTTAATTAGAAAAACTAGTTTTTCCTTTAATTCGGACTAAAAATTTTACCTGATGAGTGATCTTTTATTGCTCCAGTAACAGAACTTAGACAATTTACCTTGTTATTATTCCTTAATAAACCTAGCAATGCAAAAATTAAAGCCTCTTTAAACTCGATTATTTTTGCATCTGCTTTCGCTATTTTAGTATTAGAATAATTTTCAATTTCTTCGATTAAATAGGTATTATAAGCTCCTCCTCCCGTAACTAAAACCTTATCTGACTTATCAAAAATCTTACCAATTTGTTCCGCCGAGTGCACTATAAATGTTCTTAAAATTGATGGTATGTCTGTTTCTAAACTGTCAATTATCGGAAAGACAACTTGTTGCACCCATTCTAAACCTAGTGATTTAGGCGGATTTTTTTTATAGAATGGTAAAGAGTTCAACTCAATTAATAAATCTGTATTAATTTTTCCAGAAGATGCTAACACACCACCTTCATCGTACTCCAACCCGATTTTATTGGTATAGTGATTCAAAACAATATTCACAGGACAAATATCAAAGGCAATTCTTTCGTTACCTTTATCAAACGAAATATTGGCAAAACCTCCAAGATTTAAACAGTAATCATATTCCGAAAACAATAATTTATCACCAATTGGTACTAACGGAGCTCCTTGGCCTTTTAATTGAACATCTTGCGTTCGAAAATCGCAAATCACCTTTTGCTGAGTTACGTTTGCTAAAGTTTGTCCGTCTCCAATTTGCAATGTTATTCCTTTATCTGGCTGATGAAAAACGGTGTGCCCATGAGAAGCAATAAAATCAATAATGTCAATGTCTTTCTCATTTATAAACTCATTAGTTAAATCCCCAAGAAGTTTACCATATTCAATATTTATAGCATCTAGTTTCTCTTTGGAATTATGAATTGCGGTTTGCAGTGTTTCTTTCCAATATTTTGAATAGGACTTAGTTTCTCCATGAATAATTGTAAAATCTTGGAAATTTTCTTGATGGAATTTGACATAAACCAAATCTAATCCGTCTAGCGAAGTTCCGGACATTAATCCGATTACATATTTATACTCATTCTGCATAAAGTAAAAATATAAAAGCTTTTGAAAAAATAATATTAAAGGAGTATCTTTGGGAACATTTTTTAAGAATAATTTATAACTACAACGATTTAGAATGGATTTTAATCTTACAGAAGAGCATTTAATGATACGTGATGCTGCTCGAGACTTTGCACAAAATGAATTATTACCAGGTGTTATTGAAAGAGATGAAAAACAAGAATTCCCGAACGAATTAGTTCGTAAAATGGGAGAGCTTGGATTTATGGGTGTTATGGTAGATCCAAAGTACGGAGGAAGCGGAATGGATACTATTTCTTACGTATTAATTATGGAAGAGCTTTCTAAAATAGATGCTTCTGCTTCTGTAATGGTATCTGTAAACAACTCTTTAGTATGTTACGGTTTAGAAGCATACGGAACAGAAGAGCAAAAACAAAAATATTTAACGAAGTTGGCAACTGGTGAGTCTATCGGAGCTTTTTGTTTAAGCGAGCCAGAAGCTGGGTCGGATGCAACTTCTCAAGCAACAACTGCAGAAGATAAAGGAGATTACTACTTATTAAACGGAACTAAAAACTGGATTACAAATGGTGGACGTTCTGATGTATATTTAGTAATTGCTCAAACAGATAGAGCTAAAGGACACAGAGGTATTAATGCTTTCATCGTTGAAAAAGGAATGGAAGGATTCCACATCGGACCTAAAGAAGATAAATTAGGAATTCGTGGTTCTGATACACACACGTTACAATTTAACGATGTAAAAGTTCCTAAAGAGAATAGAATTGGTGAAGATGGGTTCGGATTTAAATTCGCAATGAAAACTTTATCTGGTGGACGAATTGGTATTGCTGCTCAAGCATTAGGTATTGCTTCAGGAGCTTATGAATTAGCATTAAAATATTCTAAAGAGCGTAAAGCTTTTGGAACTGAAATTTGCAATCACCAAGCAATCGCATTTAAATTAGCAGATATGTACACTGATATTACAGCTGCTCGTCATTTAGTAATGCAAGCTGCTTGTGATAAAGACTCTGGTAATAACTATGATCGTTCTGGAGCTATGGCAAAATTATATGCTTCTAAAATAGCGATGGAACACACTGTTGAAGCTGTACAGATTCACGGTGGAAATGGTTTCGTAAAAGAATACCATGTTGAGCGTTTAATGCGTGATGCAAAAATTACTCAGATTTACGAAGGAACTTCTGAAATTCAAAAAATTGTAATTTCTAGAAGTTTAATTAAAGAATAGTTTTAAACTACCTATATTTTTAAAAGCTCATCAATAATGATGGGCTTTTTTTATACTACTTTATTACTATCTTGTGAAGACAACCAATCTACCTTTCTAGAATTTTTAATTATGTTGTAAAATGTAATTTCCATAGAAAGTTATAAATAAATCATTTATCCATTTTGAAAAAAGAAACCGAATTTGAACGCAAGCTATCAGAAGAACTTAAACAAAAGAGAAAAGAAGCTCCATTAACGAATGAAGAATGGTGGACATTTTTTATACTGCCTTTTTTTACAACAGCACCTTCATGGAGAAATGATGATGCAACAGAGTCCGAAATGGATAGATTTAAAAAATACGGATTTGAAAAAAAGATCAAGCAAGCTGAAAAAACAAGAATTCTTGGAATCATATTTTGGCTATTATTTTTTTTAGTAGGCATGGCAATAATAAAATCAATTTGACTATTTAATAACCAAAAAACTAACCACCTCTTATACCTAAGCTAAATGAAAACACTAATAACGATTCTTATACTATCATTTCTACTAACTTCATGTTTTAATACAAGTGAAAAAGAGATTTCGACTGTTTCAAAAAATCAAAAAGAGTTACTAACTCATAGAGGTTTAATCGAACAACAATTTGAAGACTTTAATTTAAAGAGTGAGGCACAATGGGATAGTTTGAACAAAATTACTCATCAGAAAGTTTTGTATAAAAAAGGACAGATTCATCCCGATATTAAAACTTTCGGTTGGCATCTTTATTCAAATGGGTCTTCATGGAAAAATTACAACTTTTCTATTCTCTGGGGAATTTCCTATTTTTCTTATTCCATAGAACCACAAACTGGAAGTTATAAAAACATTCATCAATGGAAAACTACAGCCTTAATTGACAGTGCCAAAGCTAATAATTGTAAAGTATTTCTTTCTGTTTCAAATTTCGGAAACAAAAACAATACTACTTTTTTAGAAAATCCAAAAGCTCAAAAAACATTAATTGATAGCCTTTCAAATCTACTTGCATTAAGAAATGTAAATGGAATTAATATCGATTTTGAAGGTGTTACTAAAAAAAACAAAAAAGACTTCACAAACTTTATTTTAGAAGTCTCTAAGAGATTAAAAAAAATAAACCCAAAATACATGATATCCATTTGCCTTTATGCAGAAGACTGGCATCATGTTTTTGATATTAAAAGTATCGATGCATCTATAGATTTCTATACGTTAATGGGATATGATTATTATGGTAGTTTTAGTAAAACTACAGGCCCAGTTTCACCTCTTCAAAAAAGTAAACTCTTTGGAAATGGTATTGAATACTCCGTTGATTATTATAACAAGCAAGGTGTATCTCTACAAAAACTAATTGTAGGATTACCTTATTATGGAGCCGAATGGTATACCAACAAGCCAGAAATCGGAACTGCTGTAACCAAATTCAAATCTCATCCGAAATATAATTCTATTAAAAAATATTATATCGACTCCTTAAAAATTACTCCAAAATTTGACACTAATAGCTCTTCGAGTTATCTTATTTTAAATGATAATAACCAAGGATATCGACAACTATTTTTTGAGGACAAAAAATCTTTAACTATTAAATATGATTGGATTAAAAAGAAAAAAATAGGTGGTGTTGGAATTTGGGCTTTGGGTTACGACAATGGTAATCCGGAACTCTGGAATTTATTAACTGAAAAATTTTCCATTCAAGAAAAAACTACTGATTTATCCAAAAACTAATCGCACTGAAAAGCATCAAAAATTGCAATTTTAAACAAAATCATTAAGTAACTTATTGATTATCTTTATATACAACTAAATACCTCTACCTATAGATAAATCAAAAGATAATCATCCCTTATGAAATGACTTTTATTATCAATCATTATTCTAAGTTCATTATCATCTTGTTCAAATGCGATTAGAGAACAAGAATCAGATTCATTAAATTTAATTCAAAACACTTCGCCTTTTAACCTAAGTGCTTCCTCAAGTTTCTATAGAAATATAAGCTATGGAAATCATGAGAGAAATCTAATAGATTTTTTCTCTCCTAATTCTCTAGCTCCTACTCCTCTGGTGATTTTTATTCATGGAGGCGGATTTACAGGAGGAGATAAATCTATTCATTACAACGAAATTGGGTTTCAAAATTTTGTTAATCATTTATTACATCAAAAAATTTCAGTAGCATCCATAAATTATCGTTTCATTGGAGCAAAAGACAGAAAAGGGGTTTTAAATTCTCTAAATGATAGTAAAAGAGCACTTCAATTCATCCGCTATTATTCAGGTTCCTTTAATATTGATAAGAACAAAATTTTATTAATGGGCAGTTCTGCAGGCGCTGGTACTAGTTTGTGGATTGGATTAAGCGATGATTTAGCTAAAAACACATCGAGCGATCCAATTTTAAAAGAATCGACACGAGTTAACGGAATTGTTGCTTTATCAACACAATCTAGTTATAATGTTATCAATTGGCACAACTCTACATTTAAGGAATACGAAAACCTTGGAATGAATTTTGATGCAATTAAGAATCTGGTTACAGAAAAAACAATACTAGATTTTTATGGTATAATAAAGCTAGAAGATTTGGATAATTTGGATATTAAGGACAACATCAACAGTTTGGACATGTTAAGTTTACTATCAAATGACGATCCTGAAATATATGTAGAAAATACTGATGTGGAATATAAATATCCTGAAAATGGAGATGATATTTTGCATCACCCTTTACATGCAAAGGCTTTATTAGACAATGCTGAAATTAATAATGTTACTTGTAAAGCTTACATACCTAAAATGGAAATTGATAATCGGAATGGAGAGGATATGATAACTTTTATTATAAGAATATTAAAAGAGTAAATACCAAATAAATAGGTTATAAAGAATTAATCTCAAATGAAACTAGCCAAAAAACTACACAACTTTATAGAAGAGTACAATAATTATGAATCAACAATATTGTCTCCAACTCTTTTAGAACTTAACAACTATTTAAAGGAACTTGAAAAGCCACAATATTGGAATAAATACACGCTGGGAGATGGCGTCGCAACTCCTTCTCCAATAAGAATGATTATGTCCAGGATAAAAGATCCTGAGAAAGCCATTGAAAAAATTCATCGTAAACCAAATCTTTTTCCAGATCAACTATCTATAAAAAGTATTCAGAAAATGCATGATGCATTAGGAGTTAGAATTTTAGTTTATTTTCCTTCACAACTTTCTTTGATTGATCGAGAATTAAGAAATTCATCTGTTTTAGAAATTGATGAGCATAATCCACCCGAAGCTTTTTATGAAGCCGACAAACTAAAAAACTTAGGATTATCACATATTGAAAACAAGCACAAAGAAAGTGGCTACTGCTCTATTCATTACATGATGAAACTAAAACAAAGTGTTATCCCTCCAAAAGATCGACCTGTATTCGAGATACAGGTGAGAACGTTAGCGCAAGAATTGTGGAGTGAACTTGAACATGTACTTTCTTATAAACCTGAAACACGTCCACACTTTTCAGCCAAGAGGAGATTTCAAATATTAAGTCGTGAAATTGCAGTCATTGATGAACATTTTGACTTATTATATGAAGAACTTATTTACAGTCAAAAAACAGCAATCTTTGACGAAAAAGACACTATTACTTTTGAAAATGCACCAAAAGTCTTGGCAGATATTGGTATTCAATGTGCTTTAACGGAACTATACCCCATTATAAGAGCTTTATTTAGTAGAGGAATTACTACAATTGGTAAACTCTATAAAATTGCAACTCCAACTCGTTTAATGACAATTCGAAATACCTATATCTCCGAAACCGGAAATGCTCCGAATAATTTAGAATTAACCTCGGCGCTATCTGTATTAAAAAATGCAAATTCTAAAGAAGTGGAGATTGAACGTATTAAAAGTCAAATAGAACTTCAAAACATACATAAAGAAGAAAATTTTTAACCAATTACAAACTACTACTATGAAAAACTTCACTTTTATTGCTGTTATAATTATGTCACTTTTTATAGGTTGTCAACAAAATAAATCATCAATTGAAGGTTTATGGGTTGTAAAATCTGTTCAAATTGGAAACCAAGAAATGACACCAAATGCAAGGTGGATGAAATTTAATGCTGACTTCACTCAAGAATCAGGTAATGGATGGTTTCAACATTCTATAGGAACTTGGAATTTAAATAAAGAAACTAAAGAATTAACCGTAATAAACACAAACGGTGTTAACGACACCGCTCCTCCTTTTGTTGTGAACATAAATGGGGAATCAATGACTTGGACGAGAACTGAAGAAGGCCAACCCGTAAAAGTGATTCTTAAAAAATCCACTAAACTGCCAAAAACATACGGAGATCAACTTTTAGGTTTATGGAAGTTGGAAAGTTTTGAGGGTAAAGGAAGTCTTTTCAATGACAATGGATTTCTATTTTTGAGATGGGATAGGCGATTTAACATCAACTCCAGTCTAGGAAAATTTAGCGGTGTATATAATGTTCACGGTCATAAACCTGAAATAGAATTAATTCCTTACGGAGATAAACTAAAAAGAAGTTTCTGGAAGATTAATTTTTTGGAAAATAAAATTGTATTGACATTATTGAATTCTGATAGTGCAGTTACACGTTCTTTTGTAAGAATTCATGACTTCCCAAATTAATTAAATCCATTTTAAGTAGAGTTTTTATCCATGCTTATTATCATATAAAGACCTTACTAAGGTTAAGGTTGTTTCTTTTATTAAAAGAACGATCAGCTATCAACTAGCTCATAAAAACCTCTTACTAATTAATGCAAAAATTTTAACTATAATTCAACAAAGTGACAATCATTTGTTTTTAAAAAAAGACTAGATTTGCGCTCGATATTAAATCGATAATATTATCATTTAATACTAACAAGTTAAAACCAAACATCTCTAAAGACAACTTTTAATGACCTCTAAAATCAATTATTTCTTTGTACTTTTTGTAATGATTGCAATACTTTCTTCATGCGAAGACACCGTTCTACCTAGCAATATAAAAACTAGAGTTTTTGGTAGAATGTATGATGCTGAGAATGATTTACCAGTTGTAAATAAAAAATTGAGAATTGGAGAGTACAACACTATTCCCGGGTTTGGAACTTTTCCCAATATTGAATTTATTAGATATGTAGATTCAGTTTATACTGATTCTAACGGATATTACGATGTTACTTTTGAAACTAGTGGTGATGGAGATCGATATACTTTAGAGATAGATTTCAATTCAGATGATAACTTTAGCTTATTAAATTATCCTGGTTATCCTACTAGAATTGAAAAGTTAGGAGAAGAAAATGAACTAAATTTTGATGCTTTATTTTTATTTCCTGTTCAACTTAAAATAACACTTGCTCCTGATGTCCAATTTTTACCTATTAGAATAGACAAACCATATTTTAGACCGGTAAACAATTTAAATGAAACTGGAGTCGAAATCACTCGTTTATTCTACATAGATAAAAACTCTGATTGGCAAGTAATGTTGAAAAGAGAAACTAATGATGGACAAAGACAACGTGTTTTAATTGACATGAATGCAACCAATTCTTCAGATTTAACTGAATTTGAATTTAATATCAATAATGAAGATTTTGTAGATTATTAAATTTTAAGATTTTTTGTATCGTTAATTTACTCAGCGTTTATATTTTCTTATTTTTAAAATGAACGCTATGTAAATGCAAACCAGAAGCTGGTGCGATAGTCTTTAAGAAATCTATTTCTGTATTACCATCTAAACTTTCTTTTATAAAATTTAAATCATAATTTCCTTTTCCAACCTCGGCTAATGCTCCCATTATTAGTCGAATTTGATTTCGTAAAAAACCTTGTCCTTTTATAATTAAAACATAACTTTTCTCAGGAAAAAAAGAAGCAGTTAATTCTGTATTTTCAATAATTTCGCAACTATCAATAGTACGTTCAACTTTTGTCTCTTCAGTTGGTTTTGTGCAATAATGTTTAAAATTATGAAAACCCTCAAATAACTTGGCTGCTTTTTTCATCAATTCGATATCTAAAGTTTGTAAATATCCTACCAAAAAAGGTGCACAATACGGATGATTCTTTTCTCCATGGGAAAAATAATAGCGATACTCTTTTATTTTTGGATGTTGAATAATATTAAACTTCTCATCCTTTAATTCTTGAACCTCAACAACTCGAATATCAGAAGGAGAGTTAATATTAAAACTTTCGACAAAACTTCCTTCTTCTAACCTTTCATCTATGAATAATTGATACGCATAATTTGTTGAAGATACTTTCGCATCCGTCCTTCCAACTCCAATTGTTTTAAACCGAATTCCTTTGCAAACAAATTTTAATGTTTTATCCAAAGCCCAATGAACTGTTTTCAAATTCGGTTGCTTTTGCCAACCATGAAATCGGAAACCTAAATATTGAAACCTAACTAAATATGAGTAATTGTAATTCATATTGCAAAGCTAACAAACTTACAACGCTACAAATGCATAAAATTCACTATTTCAAAATCAGAAAATCATAAAATAAATAGCTCATTTTTATGATACTCGTAAACTTTCATTACTATAAGGTTTTAGTAAAAACTATTCTGTAATTTCACAGCAATAACATTTATTTTTTAGACCACAATTTCATGAAAAACAGAAAATTATTAATGATTCCTGGCCCAATTGAAGTTGATCCTTCGGTACTAAGAGCCATGGGAGAAGTAACTACAAGTCATGTTGCGCCTAACTTTATTGAAAGCTTTGGAAACGCTATAGAATTAATGAGAAAAATTTGGTTGGCTCCAAAAGGACAACCTTTTATTGTAGCAGGGAGTGGAACTTTAGCAATGGATATGGCCGTAAGTAATTTACTCGAACCAGGAGATAATGCATTAGTAATTTCTACTGGATATTTTGGAGAACGTTATAAAAATATTTTAGCAACTTATGGAGCAAATGTAACTGTTTTACAAGCTGAAATTGGAGAGATTGTTCCTTTAGAGAAAATTGAAGAAGAACTATCTTCTAAAAATTATAAGTTAGTTACTATTACTCATGTTGATACTTCGACTGGTGTATTAACAGATCCTAAACCTATTGCAGAAATAGCAAAAAAATATAATACACTAACTGTGCTAGATGGTGTTTGTGCAACTGCTGGTGAAAGTACTCCACAAGAAGAATGGGGAATTGATGTTGTGTTAACTGGTTCTCAAAAAGCAATTGGAGTTCCTCCAGGTTTAGCTTTATTAGTAGTTTCTGAAAAAGCTATGCATGTATGGAAAAACAGAAAAACTCCTGTTCAAAATTATTATGGAAGTTTTACCAATTGGTTACCGATTATGGAAGCTTATGAGGAAAGACGTCCTTCATACTTTGGAACACCTCCAGTAAATTTAATTCGTGCATTAGAAGTTAGTTTAAGTCTCATCAATGCTGAAGGAATTGAAAATAGAGTTGAATCGCATCTTACGTGTGCAAAAGCATTTAGAAAAGCTATTCAAAAAATAGATTTACAGTTAGTTCCAAAAAGAGAAAAAATCGCTGCAAATACAATGAGTGCCATTTATTATCCAGATGGAATTGATGGAAATCAATTTAGAAAAGATATTAGTGAGTACGGAGTAATTTTAGCTGGTGGTTTACATTCAGAAATAAAAACTCAATATTTTAGAGTTGGACATATGGGAGCTATTAACAAAAGTGATATTGTTGCTACACTTAGTGCTATTGAATTTGCTCTTGCCAAACAAAACTACTCTTTTACTCTTGGAGAAAGCATTGGAACTTTCTTAGAAAATTTATAAAGTAAAAGCCTGCTTTGCAATTTCTAATTCTTCATTAGTTGGAATCACTAATAGTTTTACTTTAGAATTTTCAGTGTGAATTTCCGTTAATTCTTTAGCTCTAATACTATTTTTATCTGTGTCGATTTCTATTCCAAAAAACTCTAAATCTTCACAAACTTTCTCTCTAACTAATGAAGAGTTTTCACCTATACCTGCCGTAAATACGATGGCATCAACTCCATTCATTGCAGCAATGTATGATCCAATATATTTTTTTATTCTGTAGGTATTAATGTCTAAGGCTAACTGGCAATCTTTATTTCCTTTAGATGCTTCCGCTTCAATATCACGTAAATCGCTATGTCCTGTTAATCCAAACATTCCACTTTCTTTTTGTAAAAGTGTATTTACAGTATTAATATCATAACCTAAATTATTCACTAAATAGAATATCAATGTATGATCAATGTCTCCACTTCTTGTTCCCATTACCAAACCTGTAACCGGTCCAAATCCCAAACTGTGATCAATACTTTTCCCATTTTCAATAGCTGAAATACTACACCCATTTCCTAAATGAACTGTGATTATTTTAGATTCTTTTTTCCCTAAATACTCGATGGCCTTTTCAGAAACATATTTGTGGCTAGTTCCATGAAATCCATATAAACGAATCTTGTTTTCATTTAAAAACTTTTTAGGAATTGCATACATATATGCTTTCTCCGGAATACTTTGATGAAATGCTGTATCGAAAACCGCAACTTGTTTTGCTTTGGTGAAAATCGCTTCAGCAACTTTAATTCCTTCAAGGTTTGCTGGATTATGCTGAGGAGCTAAAGAAAATAAATCTTCGATTTTACTTTTTACTTCTTCCGTAACTTCAGTTGTGCTTGTGAAAGAACTTCCACCATGTACAACTCTATGACCAACGATTTCAATTTCATCAGTAGAAGAAATAACACCAATCTTTTCATCTAAAAGTAAAGCAACTACCTTTTCTAAACCAACTCTATGATTTTCAATTTTAATATGTTCAGTAACTTCATCATTTGCTGATTCGTAATGAACTCCTCCTTCTTCTAAACCAATTCTTTCAATCAAACCAGAACAAATTACTTTTTCTTCTGGCATTGTAAATAATTGATATTTTATAGATGAACTTCCTGAATTTAAAACTAATACTTTCATATACTAATTTTCTTGTGCTTGAATTGCTGTTAGAATAATGGTATTGTAAATATCATCAATTGTACAGCCCCTACTTAAATCGTTTACTGGTTTTTTCAATCCTTGTAACATTGGACCTATTGCTAATGCTCCTGTTTCTCTTTGAACTGCTTTATACGTATTATTCCCTGTATTTAAATCTGGGAAAATTAACACATTCGCCTGTCCTGCTACTTCCGAGTTTGGCAATTTCTTTTTACCAACTGTAGGATCAACAGCTGCATCATATTGAATTGGTCCTTCTACTTTTAAATCAGGACGTTTTTGTTTTACAATTTCTGTAGCTTTTCTTACAGTATCTACATCTTCACCTTTTCCAGAACTTCCTGAAGAATATGATAACATCGCAATCTTTGGATCAATTCCGAATGCAATACTTGAATCTGCAGAAGAAATTGCGATTTCAGCTAATTGCTCTGAAGTTGGATTTGGATTAATTGCACAATCACCAAATACAGAAACTCTATCTTCTAAACACATAAAGAAAATTGAAGAAACTACTGAAAAACCAGGTTTTGTTTTTACAAATTGTAATGATGGTTTAATTGTATGCTGAGTTGTATGAGCAGCTCCAGAAACCATTCCGTCTGCTAAACCTTTATACACCATCATAGTTCCGAAATAAGAAACATCTGCCATTAAATCTTCTGCCATTGCTGGACTTAATCCTTTGTGTTTTCTTAATTCATATAAAGTTTTAGAAAAATCTTCAAAATATTCTGATGAAATTGGATCTATGATTTTTGTCTTTTCAAAATCGAATGAAATATTCAATCTTTTTACAGCGGTCTCAACATTTACTTTTTTCCCTAGAATTGTTAAATCGACAATATCTAGTTTTTGCAATTGTGAAGCTGCTGTTAGTATTCTATCGTCATTTCCTTCAGGTAATACAATATGTTTTCTTTGTTGTTTCGCTCTTTTTAACAGATTATACTGGAACATTCTTGGTGTAAGCACGTTTGTTCCTTTGTATGTAATTAACTTATCACTTAAAGCATCTACATCAACATACTTTTCGAAAGTACTAATGGATAATTTGATTTTATTTTTATTCTCCGCATAAATGTGAGAACGAATTGAACCTAATTTTGAAGCAATTCCGAAAGTTCCTCCTTTTACTTTTAGAATAGGAACGATTTTCTCTAATCCGGTAATTAATTCAATTACAGAAGGACTTAAATCCATATCACCTGTCAAAATTATACCAGATACTGTTGGATAACGACTTGAAATATTTGCTTGTAAAGTCCCAAGTAAAATATCTGAACGATCAGCAGGTGTAATTACTACGGCTTCCTCAGTAAGATGATTTAAAAAGTGAGAAAGCTGCATTGCTCCTACTTTTATTTCACCTGTTGTTGAGTTTAGTAATTCTTCACCAAAAAGAACTTCAGCTTCAAGAGCTTTAGAAATTTCATGAATCGTTGGATTATCTAACTTACTATTTATTGGAATCGCATTAATTAATAATGACTTTGGTAAATTCTCACCAATTCCATTAATGATAATGTCAACATTTTTCTCTTGAACTTTGTTGGCAATCACAGCAATTACTTCAACTTCTTTATTGGTAAATGAATCATACGTAATTCGTAAACCTTGAATAAAATCCTCCAAAGTTTTATCGATTCCACCAGAAACAATAATAACAGGAATTCCAAGGTTTTTTGCGATTAAAACGTTTAAATCCATTTCAATCACAGCACCATGATCTGAGAAATCTGTTCCTTCCACAATCACGAAGTCATTTTCCTCTTCAAGCTTTTTATATTTACTTAAGATTTCATTGATAACTTCATCTTCTTTATCATCATTCAGTAAATCAATAAGTTCAGATCTGGTAAAAGCATACGTATCTTCATAATCACACTTTAGATTGAAAAAACTAACAATCGTATTTACGTGATTATCTTTTTTCCCTTCAACTGGATTATCAATTATTGGTCTGAAATAACCTACTTTAGGTTTATTACGCAATAATAATTGCATTAAACCAAGACTTAACATTGATTTTCCTGAATTGGCACCACTAGCTGCGATATAGATTGCTTTATTCATATTGTAATTTTGTGCAAAATTAGTTTAATTTTAATAAAGCATCCTACTCTATGAGAGTTTTATCCAACTAGATGAATTTCCGTAAAACCTTTAGGAATTCTTACTGTATTATTTTTAGGATCAAAATCTACAGATTTTAAATCTACCACTACATTATCAATCTCAACTTCCTTGATATCAAAAGGTAATCCGAAAAATTCAAAAAGCATTGTTTCATACTCGGTAACAAAAGTTCCGTCTTTATGTTGTTGGATAATAACTTCTTTTTCTTTACCCGTAAATCGAAAAGAACGTAAGCTATATCTACCTTTCATATAGTCATATCCATCTTGAGCATCTTCGAAGACTTTAGACACTTCTTTTTCACCAAGTTTAAAGTAAACCTCTAATCTAAGTTCTTCGATTTTTTTCTCTCCAACATACTGTTGAACTGGATATTTAGGTATAATTGCTCCTTCTTTAATAAACATCGGGATTGTATCCAACTCTGCATCTACCCATTGCTCCAAACCACCAGTAACATACTCTTTTGTCCAATAGTTATACCAATGACCTTTTGGAATATACATTCTTCTTCCTTTAGAATTTGGTTCTTGAATTGGGCAAACTAAAATTTGATTACCAAAAACAAATTCATCAGTTCTGTAATGAGTTTGCGGATCGTATTGATCAAATAATACCAATGACTTTAACATTGGCACTCCATATTCCGCATATTCCCAAAACATGGTATATAAATACGGAAGTAGTTGGTAACGCAATTCCACATACTTACGGGTAACGTCAATTACTTCTTGACCGAAAGTCCAAGGTTCTTGATTTCCATGATCTCCGGAAGAATGTGTTCTACAGAAAGGATGGAAAACACCTAACTGAATCCATCTTGCATATAATTCTCCTGTTGGATGTTCAGCAAAACCACCGATATCACTTCCAGTAAATGACATTCCACTCATACTCATTCGTTGCGCTTGAATATTGGCAATCCATAAATGTTCCCAAGTTGCAATATTATCGCCTGTCCATGAAGATGTGAAACGTTGCGCTCCTGAATAAGCTGAACGTGTAATAATGAATGGACGAAGTGGATATGCGTATTTCTTTACTCCTTCATAAGTAGCTCTCGCCATTTGAGTTCCGTAAATATTATGTGCTTTTCTATGACTACAATGATGACCGTCATAATTATGACGTACGTCATTTGGGAAAGTTTTTCCTGGAACCTCCATTACAGCAGGTTCATTCATATCATTCCAAATTCCTTTAACACCAATTTCGTCTATAATTTCTTTGAATAAACCTGACCACCAAGTTCTCACTTTTGGATTTGTAAAATCTGGGAAATAACATTCACCTGGCCAAACTTTTCCTCGCATGTAAGGACCATCAGCCCTTTTACAGAAATAATCATTTTCCATTGCCTCTTTGTACACCCAGTAATCATCATCTATTTTAATTCCGGGATCAATAATCGCAATTGTTTTAAACCCGTCATCAGCGAGTTCCTTTACCATGCGTTTTGGATCTGGGAAATACTCTTTATTCCAAGTAAAACAACGGAAACCTTCCATATAATCAATATCCAAGTATATTCCATCACAAGGAATTCTCAATTCTCTGAATTTACTTGTTACTTCTTTTACTTTTGATTCTGGGTAATAACTCCATTTACATTGATGATAACCTAATGCCCATAATGGCGGCAGTTCAGGTTTTCCTGTTAAATCAGTATATCGTGTAACAACATCTTCCATATCTGGACCATAAAAGAAATAATAATTCATTTCTCCACCATGTGCCCAGAAACTTGTCACATTTCTACGTTCGTGACAAAAATCAAAGAATGTTTTAAATGTATTATCGAAGAAAATTCCATAAGCTCGTTCTTCATGCATTCCTACATAAAAAGGAACACTTTTATATAAAGGGTCTTGATCTTTACCAAAAGCATATTGATCTGTTGCCCAATTTTCAATTCGTTTTCCTTTCAAGTTTAAATGCATTGGTTTATCACCTAAACCATAATAACATTCTCCTTGAGGAGCAGCTTTGCTCATTTTCACAATGTTTCCTCCAAACTCATAGCTTTGTTCCCAATGAAAACCCCAATCATCTTTACAAACAACATTTCCATTAACATCAAAAATCGAAACTTTTAAATCAGCCTTATCAATCCTAATGATAATTTTTATCGTAATAATTTTATAACAATCATTATGCTCTTCAACTTCTAGTTTGCTGTAACCACGAGCTCCATCTTCGCTTATAGCATATGAAAAATCCTTTTCGAAATTATTATCAGTCGCATACCTAAAACGAATCACACTTCCTCTTAATACAGTAACTTGAAGAATGACTCCGTTTTCTGTTTTAAAGTAAATTTTATCGACATCCTGGGAGAAAGAATTGATTCTTCCTGGAAATAAATTCCCCTTATACTCTAGCTCTGTATTAATAATCATATTACTTAAATTTTAGGATTATTTCTATGATTCAACTTATTTATAAAAAAACGACATCGTATTGAATTGTAAAACAATTATTTATTGTTTTTACGAAATCGTTTTATATGGTTATTTATCAATTTTAAAAACCAACGCTCCTAATGGAGGAAGTGTAATTTCTACTGAATATTCTCTGTGATTCCAATGTATTTTATCAATATCAATGTGTTTTTTATTTGATACACCACTACCGCCATACTTTTTATAATCACTATTAAATATCTGAGTCAATTTTCCCGATTGCGATAAACCGATTCTATAATTTGATCTTGGAATTGGCGTCATGTTACACACTACAACTAAAAGTTCGTTTTCGTTAGTTCCTTTTCTTATGTAGCTAATCACGGAGTTTTCGTGATCGTCATAACTAATCCATTCAAATCCGTCTTGCTCGAACTGCTTTTCGTATAAAGCAGGATATTTTCTGTATAAAGAATTTAAATCTTTTACTAATTTTTGAACACCCGAGTGAAAATCATATTCAAGAACGTACCAATCTAAACTCTCTTGAAAATTCCACTCTCCATGCTGCCCAAATTCCGCTCCCATAAACAAAAGTTTTGCTCCAGGATGTGTAAACATATAACTATATAGCAATCTTAAATTCGCAAACTTTTGCCATTCGTCTCCAGGCATTCTTCCAATAATGCTTTTCTTACCATATACAACTTCGTCGTGAGATAATGGTAACATAAAGTTTTCGGTAAATGCATAGGTCATACTAAACGTAAGATCGTTTTGATGATGTTTCCTATAGATAGGCTCTTTCTTAAAATATTGAAGAGAATCGTGCATCCAACCCATCATCCATTTCATTCCAAAACCTAAACCACCTAAATACGTTGGTCTTGAAATTTTAGGAAAAGCTGTTGATTCTTCAGCGATGGTTTGAACATCAGGAAAACTTTTATAAACTTCTTCATTTAATTCTTTCAGAAAATCAATTGCTTCTAGATATTCATTTCCACCAAACATATTCGGTTCCCACTCTCCATAATTTCTAGAATAATCCAAAAATATCATCGAAGCTACAGCGTCTACTCTTAATCCATCTACATGGTATTGATCTAACCAAAAGATAGCATTACTAATTAAAAAACTTTTTACTTCGTTTCTACCATAATTGAAAATCAAACTTTTCCAATCTGGATGATATCCCTTTCTTTTATCTGGATGTTCGTATAAATGTGTTCCATCAAATAAACCTAGTCCATGAGCATCTTCAGGAAAATGAGAAGGAACCCAGTCTAAAATTACACCAATGTCATTTTGATGAAACTTATCTATTAAGAATTTAAAATCATCAGGATAACCGAAACGTGAAGTTGGGGCAAAATATCCTGTAATTTGATAACCCCAAGAAGGATCGTACGGATATTCCATTACGGGCATTAATTCTACATGTGTAAATTGCATTTCCTTTACATAGGAAACTAATTCATCGGCCATTTCAACATAAGATAAAGATCGATTGTTATCGTCGAATTTCTTTTTCCAAGACGAAAGATGCACTTCATAAACCGAATAAGGAGCATTAATAGCATTATGTTTATGACGTTTCTTCATCCAATTAGCATCTCCCCAAATGAAAGGATCATCCCAAACTACAGAAGCAGTTTTCGGTGGATGTTCACATCGTCTAGCAAAAGGATCTGCTTTTTCGGTAACAATTCCATCATTATTTGAATGAATTTTATATTTATATAAATTTCCTTTTCCTACTTTAGGAATAAAACCTTCCCAAATCCCAGATTCATCCCAACGGACATTTAATGGATGTTCTTCTTCATTCCAAAAATTAAAATCACCAACAACTGAAACAGACTTAGCCGAAGGTGCCCAAACTGCAAAGTAAGTTCCTTCCTCTCCGTTTACAGTAGTAATATGAGCCCCTAACTTTTCATATAGTCGGTAATGTTTTCCTCCTTTAAATAAATTGATATCAAAATCTGTAAAAAAACTATGTGCAATAACTTTACTCATAAAAAATAATAGGCTTATTGAATTGTAAATCCTTCCGGTATAATAGCTCTTCTTCTTACTACTATTATTCCATCTTTGATTACATAAGCATCTTCAGTTACATCTTTCAAATGCTTTCCTCCTTTTAGTACAACATTGTTTCCTATTCTAGCATCTTTATCAATAATTGCGTTTTCGATAATACAATTCTCTCCAACACCTATATATGGTATACCTTTTTCCTTATCTTTTTCAATTTCATCTATTTCTTGATATACATTTGCACCAATCATATAAGTACTTTTTATATCACAACCTTTTCCTATTCTGGAACGAATTCCAATAACGGAGTTTTCAATATTTTTTGCGTTGATGATACAACCATCCGCAATCATTGATTTATCTAATAGTGTTCCATAAATTTTAGACGGTGGAAGAATTCTTGGCCTTGTTAAAACATTTTTCGAAGTATTGAATAAGTCGAATTGAGGGACTTCTTCAGTTAGTCCTATATTCGCTTCAAAAAAAGAAGTAATTGTTCCAATATCTGTCCAATAGCCTTTATATTGATAAGCAAGAACTTTGTTTTTTCCTATGGATTGAGGAATAATTTCCTTTCCAAAATCGATTGTATCAGGATTAGACATTAGTTCAACCAGCAATTCACGATTGAAAATATAAATTCCCATAGAAGCCAAATAATTTCTCTCTTGAGACTTCATTTCATCATCCACTTCCGATTCCCACCCTTTTAACTGTTCTGAGGAAGGTTTTTCAACAAAAGAAGAAATAAAGCTTTCATCATCAGTCTTCAATATTCCAAATCCAGTGGCGTCGCTTGCGTTGACAGGAAGCGTTGCTATACTAATCTCAGCTTTCTTATTTATATGTTGATCAAGCATATCATCAAAATCCATTTGATACAATTGATCACCTGAAAGAATTAAAGCATATTCGAACTCGTGATTCAAAACATGGTGCATTGATTGTCTAACTGCATCTGCTGTACCCTGGAACCATGTTTTATTTTCAGGAGTTTGTTCAGCAGCCATTATATCCACAAAAGCTTCACTGAATGTACTAAATGTATACGTGTTTTTTATATGTCTATTTAAAGACGCAGAATTGAACTGTGTGAGAACAAACATTCTTTTAATATCGCAATGAATACAATTGGAAATTGGAATATCTACCAAACGATATTTACCTGCTATAGAAACTGCTGGTTTTGATCTATTGTCTGTAAGTGGTGATAGACGAGTACCTTGTCCTCCCCCTAAAATAATGGCTAAAACTTTTTTGTTTATCATGGTCGGTCTGTTAAATTGATTTGTATAAGTCGATGTACTCTTGAGCTGATTTGGCCCAAGAATTATCTATTTTCATTATTCGCTTTTGTATCTTTCTAAATGAATTTACATCTTTATACAACTCAACAGCTCTTCCTACGGAATAACAAATATCCCAAACCGAAGCTTGATCATGACAAATACCAAATCCTTCATCTCCTATATCAATAACAGTATCTTTAAGTCCCCCTGTTCTTCTGACAATTGGTATTGTTCCGTAACGTAAAGAATACATCTGGTTCAAACCACAAGGTTCCACTCTTGATGGCATTAATAGATAATCTGATGCAGCATATACTAGATGTGAAAGTTTTTCATCATAACCGATATGTACATTAAAGTTACCTTTAAAATGATCTTTTAATTCAATTAATTGATCTTCTATTTCTTTATGACCAGATCCTAATATAAATATACTAATTTCCTTATTATCTTTTAATGCTTCACGTATAGCTTCAGGAAGTAAGTCGGCAGACTTTTCTCCTACTAATCGTCCTATAAAGCCAAATAACGGTAATTCCGTATCGAATCCATATTTTTCACATAATACTTTCTTATTCGCCTTTTTCCCTGACACTACATTACTAACTTTATAATTCTTTGGTAGCATCTTGTCTGTCTCTGTATTCCAAAAATCAGTATCAATTCCATTCAAAATTCCTGTACACTTATCTGATTCTGTTCTTAACAACCCTTCTAGACCATTGGCCTGACTTTTTAATTCTTCCATGTATGAAGGAGAAACTGTATTTACCTTTGAAGCGCATTTTATCCCCGTTGCTAATGGATTAATTGAGCCATACCAATCCAAAAGACCGGCGTCACTAAAATCAAAAGCTGGGATAATATCCATTCTATCGTGTGAAAACTGCCCTTGATATTGAGCATTGTGAATAGTTACAATAGTTGAAGTGTTACTAAGTCCTCTAAAATCATAACAATTATTAATCATAAAGGGAATTAAAGCAGTATGGTGATCATGACAATGAATTACATCAAAATTTAATTTCTCCTTATTTAACCAATCTAACACAGCTAACTGAAAGCCAATATACCTATCGGTTTCATCATCATATCCATAAACAGCTTCTCTATCTAATAACCCTTCTATATATATAAAATATAAACCATATTTAATTTTCTTATTAACTATGTTGTATACCTTATAATCATATTCTTTGCTACCTATAGATATATTGCCTGAAAAGATTTCATTCTTTATCTGCTTTCTTACAAACTCATTGCTGTAGTAAGGGATGACTACATCAGACTCTATTCCTAATGTTGATTGATAAGCAGGAAGTGAGCCTACTACATCCGCTAGACCACCAACCTTGGCTATCGGATAACATTCAAAACTTGCATGGAGAACTTTCATTAGAGAGAGGTATTAATATTCCTTTAAATTTAAGTAATACCTTCTAGAATGAGATAAAATAATTATTAAAAAAAAGCTATTAAAAGTGTGAACTTGATAAAAATAAAGTAATTTTTTAGCTATAACTTACATAGCTTTAACTATAACGATATATAGTGACTCAGTTTTGATCAAAAAAAAACGCTCAATATAAAATTGAGCGTTTTTTATTTAAAAGAAAGGCGACGACCTACTCTCCCACCA